>JBQCHA010000143.1:0-5511 GCA_051955175.1 Sphingomonas sp. | reverse complement strand
CGGGGGCCCGGGGGGCGCGCCGGTCGGGGGGGGCTTTGGGCGGCCGCGCCGGCCCACCGTCGGAGGCCGAACGGCCGCATCCCGCCGGTCGCCACGCTATTCGTCGCGGCGGCGGTGGCGCTGATGATCTGGCTCGGTTTCTGGCAATTGCGCCGGCTGCAGTGGAAGAACGCGCTGCTCGCCCGCTACGCCGCCAACCAGCATTTGCCGACGATCGCGCTGCCGCCCGGCGCCACGGATGACGCGCTGCTGTTCCGCCACGCCACCGCGACCTGCACCGGGCCGGTCAGTTGGACGACCGCGGCCGGTCGCGACGCCCGCGGTCGCGTCGGGTGGCGGCAGATCGCGCATTGCGCCGCCCCCGCCCGCCTGTCGGTACAGGTCGGCGTATCGCAGAACCCCGACGCCCGCCCGACCTGGAGCGGCGGCAGCATCTCCGGAATCGTCTCCCACACGCCTAGCGACCGCCCGCTGATTGCCGATGCGTTCCGCCATGGTCCGCCCGTGCCGCTGATGCTGGTCGCCGACCGGCCGCTCCCCGGACTCGACGCCAATGCCGCGCCGGACATGGCGTCCATCCCCAACAACCACCTGTCCTATGCGGTGCAGTGGTTCCTGTTCGCCGCGGTGGCGGTGGTCATCTACATCATCGCGCTCAGCCGCCGCTGGCGCGCGCGATAGTTTTTCTGGGGTTGGCGAATGCCGCCCGGACGGCTACCCCGCCGGCCGCCATGCGCTATGTCAGCACCCGCGGGAGCGCCCCGTCGCTCGATTTCAGGGACGTGACGCTTGCCGGCCTCGCGTCGGACGGCGGTCTCTATGTGCCGGAGGCGTGGCCGACGCTGTCGCGTGAGGCGATCGCGGGGCTCGCCGGCCTGTCCTATGCCGATACCGCGGTCGAGATCATGGCGCCGTTCACCGCCGGCGTGCTCGATCGCCCCGCGCTGAAGGCGCTGGCCGAGACCGCCTATGGCCGCTTCGCCCATGCCGCGGTCACGCCGCTCAAGCAGCTCGACCATGATCAATGGCTGCTCGAGCTGTTTCACGGCCCGACATTGGCGTTCAAGGATGTGGCGCTGCAGTTCCTGGGGCTGCTGTTCGAACGGTTCCTGAGCGGTGCCGACCGCCACCTGACGATCGTCGGCGCGACGTCGGGTGATACCGGCAGCGCGGCGATCGACGCGCTGGCGGGCCGCGAGCATGTCGACGTGTTCATGCTCCACCCCGCCGGCCGCGTGTCCGACGTGCAGCGGCGGCAGATGACCACGGTGCTGGCGCCCAACATCCACACCATCGCGATCGAGGGTTCGTTCGACGACGCCCAGGCGCTGGTCAAGGCGATGTTCAACACGCCCGATTTCGCCCGCCGCTTCCGCCTGTCCGCGGTCAATTCGATCAACTGGGCGCGACTGATGGCGCAGGTGGTCTATTATTTCTACGCTGCCGTGCGGTTGGGCGCGCCGGAGCGGGCGGTTGCCTTCTCGGTGCCGACGGGCAATTTCGGCGACGTCTTCGCCGGCTATGTCGCCGCCAGGATGGGCCTGCCGATCGCCAAGCTGATCGTCGCGACCAACGTCAACGACATCCTGCATCGCGCGCTGTCGGCGGGTGATTATTCGGTCGGCACGGTGACGCCGACGCCGAGCCCGTCGATGGACATCCAGGTGTCGAGCAATTTCGAGCGGCTGCTGTTCGATCTCGCCGGTCGCGACGGCGCCGCGACGGCCGAACAGATGCGCGGTTTCGAAGCATCCAAGGCGATGCGCCTGACCAATGCGCAGCACCGCGGTGCCGCCGCTCTGTTCACCAGCGATCGCGTCGACCTCGACGACATGACGATGGCGATGCGCTGGGCGCACGAGCATGCGCAGGAGGTGCTCGACCCGCACAGCGCGATCGGCCTCGCCGCCGCGCGCCGCGCCGAGGTTGACGCGCCGGTGGTGACGCTCGCCACCGCGCACCCGGCCAAGTTCACCGCCGCCGTCGAACGCGCCACCGGCATCCGCCCGGCGCTGCCGCCGCGGGTCGGCGACCTTTTCGACCGCGAGGAACGCTACGTGACGCTCCCCGCCACCTTCGAGGCGGTGACGGGGTATATTGCCGAACGGGCAACGCCGGCTTGAGACTGTTACCCTGACGATGCAGCTCCACACCCTCGTCGGCGAACCCTGGTCCGATTACGGCCTGATCGATTCAGGCCATGGCCGCAAGCTGGAGCGCTACGGCCGGTTCCGCTTCATCCGCCCCGAGCCGCAGGCGATGTGGGCGCCGGCCGCCGACTACTGGCGCGCCGATGGCGAGTTCGTCCCCGGCTCCGACGAGGAGGGCGGCGGGCGCTGGCAGTACACGCAGCCGGTGCCGCGTGAGGGCTGGCCGCTGCATTGGGACGAGGTGACCTTCACCGCGCAGACCACGCCGTTCCGCCACCTTGGCTTCTTCCCCGACATGGCGCCGGTGTGGAGCTGGATGCGCGAGCGCGTCGCCGGAATGGATGCGCCCGAATGCCTCAACCTGTTCGGCTATACCGGCGTCGGCACGCTGGCGATGGCCGCGCGCGGCGTAAAGATGGTGCACGTCGACGCCTCGAAGAAATCGGTCGAGGCGGCGCGCGGCAATGCCATGCTGTCGGGGCTTGCCGATGCGCCGGTCCGCTGGCTGGTCGACGATGCGGCGAAGTTCACCGCGCGCGAGAGCCGGCGCGGACGGCGCTATGACGGCATCCTGCTCGATCCGCCGAAATACGGCCGCGGCCCGGGCGGCGACGTGTGGAAGCTGGAGGAGGGGCTACCCGGCCTGATCGCCGATTGCCGCACGCTGCTCGACACCGAGTCGCGCTTCCTGTTCCTGACCGTCTACGCCGTGCGCATGTCGGCGCTGGCGATCGGCGAACTGCTGCGGCAGACGCTGGGCGACCTCGGCGGCACGGTCGAGGCGGGCGAACTCGCGGTGCGCGAGGAAGCGCGCGGCCTGGCCCTGCCCACCGCGATATGGGCGCGGTGGAGTCGCTGAGCTTAGCGGCAGCGGCTTACCCTCACCCTTCCCACTCGCCTTCGGCTCGCGCCGGAAGGGTGAGGGTGACCGTCCGCCCTCCGGCTGACTAAGCGCCGTCCACCCAAGCCGTCAGCAGCGTATGCGCAATGGCGTAGCGGGGCGGCGGCAAGAACGGCGCGCCGTCCTCACGGGCAAGCGCGGCACGCACGCCGTCGCGCGACACCCATTTCGCATCCTCCAGCTCGTGGGCGTCGAGGGTGATCGCATCGTCCCGGGCTTCGGCGATGCAGGCGATCATCAATTGCGAGGGGAAGGGCCAGGGCTGGCTCGCGACATAGCGTACGCGGCCGACCACCACGCCCGATTCCTCGACCACCTCGCGCGCCACTGCTTCCTCGACCGATTCGCCGGGCTCCAGGAAGCCGGCCAGCGCCGAATAGCGCCCCGCCGGCCATGACGCCTGCCGCCCGACCAGCGCGCGCCCGTCATGCTCGGCGAGCATGATGACGACGGGATCGACGCGCGGGAAATGCTCGGCGCCGCAATTGGCGCAGGCGCGTGCCCAGCCGGCGCGGATGATCGCCGTCGCCGTGCCGCAATTGGCGCAGAAGCGGTGCCGCGCGTGCCAGTCGAGCAGGCTGCGCGCGGCGGCATAAGTCGCCGCCTCGCCCGGCTGCAGCGCGTCGAGCGCGGCGAACAGCGCCGGAGAGCGCGTCGGCGGCATCCGCTCGCCGGGCACATGCGCGACGAAATGCGGCCGTCCTTCGGCAAGACCGAGCAACAGCAGCTCGGCGTCCTCGGCAATCTCCGCAGCGTCGATCCAGGCCAGTCGCCCGTCCTCGCTCACTTCGGGTGTGTCGAGCGCGAGCTTGAGCACGCGCGCGCGCCAATCGGCCTTGGCCGCGGCGAATGCCTCCTCATCGTGCCGCAGCCGGTCGGCGCGATCGAGCAGGCCGCCGGTGAAGCCGGGCGCTAGTGTCGTGTCCAGAATGCCGCGTCCTTCATCAGCGCCGCCACCGTCTGCGCGCGCAGCGGCCATTTATCGGCGGGCATATAGTTGACCATCACCACGCCGCGCGTGCGATGTTCGGGGTCGACCCAGGCGATCGTCCCCGCCGCCCCGCCCCAGCCATAGGTTCCCTTCCCCGGACCGTCCGGCGCGTCGGCCAGCGTCACCGATCCCCCGGCGCCGAAGCCCATCGGCACGCCCAATCCGCCGCCCGAGCCGCCGCCGGTCACCGCCGACACGCCGCCGAAGGTCACCCCCGGCGGCAGCAGGTTGGACATGGCGAGCCTCACCGTCGCCGGCTTCATCACCTGAACGCCGTCGAGCGTGCCGCCGTCCTGCAGCATGTGCAGGAAGCGATCGTAATCGCGCGCCGACATCACGAGGCCAGCGCCACCGTAAGGAAAGCTGGGCGCCTCCAGGAAAACCGAGGTCGCGGCGGGATCGAGCGGCGTGCGGCGATCGCCGAGGAACACGTAATTGGTCGCCAGCCGCCCGGCCTGATCCGCCGGCACCTGCCAGTAGCTGGAGGTCATCCTGAGCGGATCGAACAGCCGCGTCTGCACGAAGCGGTCGAACGGCATGCCCGAGGCGATTTCGACCACCCGCGCCAGCACGTCGAGCCCGATCGAATAGCTCCACTTGGTCCCCGGCTCGGCAATCAGCGGCAGCGTCGCGACCTTGTCGGCGAACGCGGCGAGCGTCTTGGGCCGCACGCTGCGCATCTTCTCCTCGACCATGCGGTTGGCGGCGAAGGGGACGATGCCGGCGTCCTCATACGCTTTCTTGATCGGCCCGGTGTTGACGATCGAATAGCCCAGGCCCGCGGTATGCGTCATCAGCTCGCGAATGGTGATCGGATGCTCGGCTGGCCGCGTGGCGAGCCTGTGATCGGGATCGGTCAGCACGCGCATGTGCGCGAACGCCGGGATGAAGTCGCTCAACGGCTGGTCGAGCGACAGCTTGCCGTCCTGGATCAGCAGCATCGCCGCCATCGCCGTCACCGGCTTGGTCATCGAATAGACCCGCCACAGCGAATCGGGCGTTGCCCTGGCTGCACCGGGCGCATCGGAAAGCCGCCCGGCACTGACGAACACCGTCGGCAGGTGGCCCGCACCGAACGCCCCGACCACGCCCGGCATCCTGTCCTGCGCGACGTACGAATCGAACAGCGCCTGCACGTCGGGCAGCGGCTGCGCGACGGTAGGCGCCGGCACCGCCTGCGGAAAGGCGGCGGGTGCCGTCCCGGCCATCGCCGAGATCAGCGCCACCGCGCCGATCCAGCGCCATCTGTTCGTCCATCTCGTCATGCTGCGCTCCCGATCGCTCGCGCCGCCTTGGCGAAGACGGTGGGCAGGCCGGCCGATTCGAGATCGGCGACCGGCCACCATTCCCCTTCGACGGCGGCGCCTGCATGCGACGACAATGTTGCAGCCGCAAGTGCGACATCGAGGTTGAAATGGGTGAAACCGTGGGAGACGCCGTCGTCGAGCATGCGCCACGCGGCATCGGTC
>JBQCHA010000142.1:0-4491 GCA_051955175.1 Sphingomonas sp. | reverse complement strand
TCGCGCGGATTGGGAAGGAATTCGTGCGCGGTAACCTTGCTGTGCAGCCAGCTGAAATTGGCGTTGATCAGCAGGTCTGACGTCGGGTTCATCACCGCTTCCGCTTCGAGACCGTAGATATCGGCATCGACATTGTCGTTGACCGCGGTGCGCGACACGATCCGGGCCAACTGCAGGTTGTGATATTTGTAGTAGAAGCCGCTCAGGTTGAGCTGCAGCGTGCCGTTGAGCAGCGTGTTCTTCGACCCGATCTCGAACGCATCGACCTGTTCGGGGCGGAACGTCGTCTGCACCTGGAAGGTCGGCGACAGCGGCGGATTGATGCCGCCCGATTTGTAGCCGCGCGAATAGGAGACGTAGAGCAGGTTGTTGCGGCTGAGCTTGTAGTCGAGCACCGCACGCCCGGTCAGCCGCGAGAAGGCGACGGTATCCTCGGCATAGGCCTGGTTGCCGGCGACATAGGCGTCATAGTCCAGCCCGGCGTAGTTCAGCGCATCCGACAGGCTGGTCGAGCCGAACGGCAGGTAGGGCGTGACCGTGTTGCTGTCGAACAGCAGTGTGGTGCGCGCCTTCAGATATTTGTCGTCATGGTTGTAGCGCAGGCCCAGCGTCAGCTTCATCGCATCGCTGAACTTGAAATAGGTCTCGCCGAAGATGCCGTAGGATTTCAGGCGGTAGCGCGCTTCGTTGTTGTTGTAGAACGGGGTTGCCGCCATGATCCCCGGCGGCAGCGCGCCGAGGAACGAGCCGATCGATCCCAGCATGCCCGACGCATAGTCGATGCCGAAATCGCTGATCTCGTAATTGTTGTCGCGGATCCGCTGGTCGAGATAGATGCCGCCCAGCAGGAAGTTGAACCTGCCGTCGAAATGGCTGCTCACATGGCCTTCGATCGACCATTGCTTGGTCCGCGCCAGCGAGCGATCCGGATCGAGGCTCTGCGGGAAGCAGCCGAGGCTGGCGCCCGAATAGACACCGCCATCATTGCCGTTGAGGTCCGATTGGCAGACGCCGCCGGTCGGGCCGTTGGGAATCAGCACCTGCGCGATCGGTGCGAACGGATTGACCCCGCCCGGGAAGGCGGCGCCGGGCGCCTGCGCATAGGCATAGAGCGTGGCGAGCCCGGCATTGCCGGTCAGCGGCGCCTCCACCGAATTGGAATAGTCGGTGCGTGAATCAACCGTATTCTCGGCGTAGCCGCCGGTCAGGTTCAGCGCCAGCGGGCCGAAATCGTGGAAGAACTTGCCCTGGAACTGCTTTTCCTCGGCATAATAGGTCGGATTGTAGTCGAGGTTGACGGTGCGCAGGTCCGCCGGATTGGACGCGCCGGCCAACGCATCGGCGCCGTAGATGCTGCCCAGGCCCAGCGTGCTGTAGAACTGCCCGGCCTGCTGCGCCTGCGCCGCTGCCACTGCCGCCGGTACACCCCTGCCTTCGAGGCCTGCCAGGACCGCCTGGAAGGTCGCCACGCGCAGGAATTCGCTCGACGGCAACAGCGCGCCAAGCGTGGAATTCCAGTTGGTCTCCTGGTTCGTCAGGCGGTCGGGAAGGCAGCCGAGGATGCCGGTCGGATCGCGATGGCACAGCTGCTTCTGGATACGATCGCGGTCGTCGCGCTCGTGGAAGTAATAGCCCATCAGGTCGAGCCGGGTGTTGGCGTCCGGCTCCCACGACACTGTGCCACGCACCGAATAGAGCTTGCGTCCGTCGATGCGGCTGCCGTCATATTCGTTCTTGGTGAAGCCGTCGCGGTTGAGCCACAGGCCCGCCACGCGCACGCCGAGCGTATGGCCCAGCGGCACGTTGATCATGCCCTTCACCTTCTTCGAATCGAAATTCCCGTATTCGAATTCGCCATCCGAATGGATGCCCGACAGGTCCGGCTTGGCGGTGATGATGTTGACCACGCCCGACGTCGCGTTGCGGCCGAACAGCGTGCCCTGCGGTCCGCGCAGCACCTCGATCCGCTCGAGATCGTAGAATTCGGTCTCGAACAGTCGCGTCGAGACCAGCGGCATGTCGTTGACGTGGATCGCCGTCGCGCTGTCGCAGGTGGTGCCGGTGCACAGGTCGCCGATGCCGCGGATGGTGAAGCTCGACGTGGTGAAATTGGTCTTGGTGAAGCTGACGTTGGGCAGCGACTGCTCCAGCGCGGCGGGGTTGACGATCTGCCGCTGCTCCAGGCTCTGCGCGGTGAAGGCGGAGACCGAGATCGGCACATCCTGCAGCCGTTCCGACTGTCGCTCGGCCGTCACGACGATGTCGGGCAGGCCGTTCTGTCCCCCCGGCTCCGGCAACGTTGCCGGCGGCTGGGCGGATTGTTGCTGGCCGGTGTCGGAACCGGCCTGTGTATCGGTCTGGGCGAGCCCCGGGGTTGCCCAGAGCAGTGCGATGGCAGACGCGGCGAGCAGTTCAACCCTCTTCATGGTAGGCGTCCCCTCCTGCCGTCCTCCGGTCTAACGCCGGCTGAGACGGTGTTCGTTGTTGAGGTATGCAAATCTAGCTTTCAAATTTTTTCGCCGTCAATGGTGTATCTTCAGGAATACTGCGGGTTTGCGAAGGTGTAGCCTAAATGCGACAGTTGCAAAATCGAACCCGTGTTGTGGAAAACCGCAATTGCCGTAGCGTTATTTACGATTCGGCGGAAAGGGAGTGCCAATGATCCATCACGCCGATCCCGAGGACGGCGATCTCGTCACCTCGCCATTCAAGGTGGCGGTGCCGGACGACGTCGCCGAAGCCGTGCGGACGCTGATCCGCTGGGCGGGCGACGATCCCGATCGCGAGGGGCTGGTCGACACGCCCAAGCGCGTCGCGCGCGCGTGGAAGGAATATTGCCAGGGCTATGACGACGACCCGGCGCACCATCTGTCGCGGGTGTTCGAGGAAGTCGGCGGCTATGACGAGATCGTGTTGCTCAAGGACATCCCGTTCCAGTCGCATTGCGAGCATCATATGGCGCCGATCATCGGCAGGGCGCACATCGCCTATCTGCCGAAGGATCATGTCGTCGGCATCTCCAAGCTGGCCCGCGTGCTGCACGGCTTCGCCCGGCGGCTCCAAGTGCAGGAGCGGCTGACGGCCGAGGTCGCTGACTGTATCTGGAAGCATCTCGACCCCGTCGGCGTCGCGGTGGTGATCGAGGCAAGCCATGCCTGCATGACCGCGCGTGGCGTGCGCACCCCCGGGGTCACGATGGTCACCAGCCGGATGATGGGCGTGTTTCGCGACGACGACCGCAGCCGCAAGGAAGTGCTGGCACTGATGGGCATCGACGGCCGGTGATCCGAACCGTTCTGGTTACCGGAGGCGCGCAACGGATCGGCGCAGCGGTTGTTCGCTCGCTGGCTGGAGAGGGGCACCGCGTCGTCGTCCACCACCACCGTTCGGCGGACGCGGCCACGGCGCTGGTCGAAGCATTGCGTGCCGACGGCGCCGCCGTCGCGGCGGTTCGTGCCGATCTGGCCGATGAAGTCGCGGTGCGCGGGCTGGTCGCCGCGGCGGCCGAGGCGATCGGCGGCCCGATCGACGGGCTGGTCAACTGCGCGTCCCAATTCGTGTTCGACCGGCCGCCGCTCCACGGTCTGGCGCTGCTGAGGCAGCTCAGCGACGTCAACCTCGGCGCGCCGGTGCTGCTCGCATCGGCGTTGGCGGGGCAGGCGGGGCTGGCCGACGGCGCGGTGGTCAACGTGCTCGACCAGAAGGTGGCAAACCTCAATCCCGACTTCTTTTCCTACACGCTGACCAAGATCGCGCTCGCCGGCGCCACCGAGCTGCTTGCGCGTGGGCTGGCGCCCAAGGTGCGGGTCAACGCCGTGGCGCCGGGGCTGACGCTGCCGAGCGGCGACCAGACCGCGGAGGATTTCGCGGCCGTGGCATGCGAGAACCTGCTGCGGCGGCCGGTCGATGTCGACGAGATCGGCCGGGCGGTGGCGTTCCTGCTCACCGCGCGCAGCGTGACCGGGCAGACGATCTACGTCGATTGCGGTCAGCGCTTCGTCCAACGCGACGGCGACGTGATGTTCGAGACGCGGGAGCGGCCATGACCGGTTTCGATCACTGGCAAGGCGAGGGCCGCTTCACCACGCTGCTGGAGGGGCTGGAGGTGCAGATGCGGCTCGGCATCCATCCCGACGAGGTCGCGCGGCCGCAGCGCGTGCGTATCGATGTGGCGCTCTATCTCGACTATGGTGACGCGCCGCCCGGCGACGACATCGCCGCCGCGATTGATTATGATTTCGTCAGGCTGGGCGTTCACCGCCTTGCCGAGCGCCACTTCCAGCTGCAGGAGGCGCTGTGCGAGGCGATCGCCGGGTTATGCTTCGCCGACACGCGGGTGCGCGGCGTGCGGGTGCGGTCGATGAAGCCGGATATCTATCCCGATGCTGCGGTGGGATGCGAGATCGTGCGGGCCAATTCTGCTTAGATCGAGGGCAGCTTTCTCGTCATCCTCACCCTTTCGGCGCCTTCGCGCCTCTTTCCCTCTCCCGC
>JBQCHA010000141.1:0-8733 GCA_051955175.1 Sphingomonas sp. | reverse complement strand
ACGCAGCCGGTTCTTGTCAATCTTTCCGGAGGCCGCGAGCGGCATGGCGGCGACCGTCGCGACCTCGCCCGGCAGCCACCAATCGGCGATCTTGCCGCGCAGCGCGCCGACCAGCGCATGCGGATCGACGGTCTCGCCCTGCCGCGGCTCGACCACCAGCACCGGGCGCTCGCCCCATTTGGGATCGTCGCGGCCGATCACCGCGACCAGCCCGACGGTCGGATGATGGCCGACGATGTCCTCGATCTCGGTCGGGTTGATCCATTCGCCGCCGGACTTGATCAGGTCCTTCGACCGGCCCGAGATGGTCAGGTTGCCGACATCGTCGATGGTGGCAAGGTCGCCGGTGTCGAAATAGCCCTCCTCGTCGAGCACCGCGGCCTCGCCGCGATAATAGCCGTCGACCACGCTCGCGCCCTTGACGCGTAGATGGCCGACGACGCCACGCTGCTCGGGCAAAGTATGCCCGGCGGCATCGACCAGCTTGAGGTCGATCCCCATTGCCGGCTTGCCCGAGGCGCGCGGACCGGCGGCGAGCGAATCGAGCGGGGCGACCGTGCCCATCGGCGACAGCTCGGTCATGCCCCAGCTCGTCTGCACGCGCGCGCCGAGCCGCTCCTCGAAGCGGCGGATCAGTGCGTCGGGACAGTTCGAGCCGCCGATCATGATCCGCTGCAGATCGGGCAGGTCGCCCCCCGTCGCATCGAGGTGATCGACCACGCCCAGCCACACCGTCTGCACGCCGACCGCGAAGGTGACGCGCTCGTCGCGCATCAGTGCGGCCAGGCTGGCGCCGTCGGTATGCCGCCCCGGCAGCACCAGGCGCGCGCCGACCGCCGGCGCCGCGAACGGCATCCCCCAGCCGTTGGCGTGGAACATCGGCACCGCGAGCAGCACCGTGTCGCTGGCGGTGAGCGCGGTGGCGTCGGCCTGCAGCGCGCGGATCGTGTGGAGATAATTGGAGCGATGCGTGTAGAGTACGCCCTTGGGCGCGCCGGTGGTGCCGGAGGTATAGCACAGCCCGGCGGGTGCGCGTTCGTCGAACCGACCCCAAGCGGTTTCGGCGCCGCGCGCCTGCAACAGCGCCTCATGGCCGTGTACCGGCACCTGGAGCGCCAGCGACGCGGGCATGCCGCCGTCCATCGCCACGACCTGCTCGATCGAGGGACAGTGCGGCATCAGCTGCTCGACCAGCGCCAGCAGGTCGGCGGCGACCGCCAGCACGCGATCCGCCGCTTCGTTGATGATCGCGGCGAGATGCTCGACCGTCAGCCGCGGATTGAGGGTGTGACAGACGAGCCCTGCCCCCATCGCGGCATAATAGAGTTCGAAATGGTGCGGCGTATTCCAGCCGAGCGTGCCGACGCGATCGCCCTGTTCCAGCCCCAGCGAGAGCAGCGCGCCCGACAGGCGATTGCTCCGCGCGCGCAGGTCGGCATAGCCGATGCGCCGCACCACGCGGCCGGCCTCGACCTCCACGACGCCGGCGCCGCCGTGCCACTTGGCGGCGTGGTCGAGGAATTTGTCGACGGTCAGGGAATAGTCTTGCATCGCGCTTTCGAAAAGTCGGGGAAAAGGCTGGCCGGCGCCCCCCGCCGCCGGCCAGGAGGGGATCAGAATATCTTGAGCAGCCGGACGCCGTACTGACGCGGCGGCCCTGCGAAATAGAGCCCGCTATTGAGCGCGCCGGCATAATGCTGGTTGGTGAGGTTGGTGGCGTAGCCGGTGATGGACAGGCCGCCATGCGTCCAGGCGAGCTGCGCGTTCAGGATGTTGCGCTTGCCCAACCGGTCGCCCAGCGCCGCATTTTCGAACAGCGTCGCCCATTGCGCGGCGACATGGCCGAAGTTGACCCGCGGCGTCAGCGTGTCCTTGTCGGTCAGCTTCAGGTCGTATTGCGCGCCGACGTTGAACGTCATGTTGGGCGCATAGGTCTGCTCCTGCCCCTTCAGGCTGACGCAATGCGTGCTGACCGGCCCGGTCGCCGGATCGCACGGCAGGATCGGATCGCCCGGCAGCCCGGTTGCCGGCCTGCGCGAATCGACCGCGTAGAACTGGCCGAGCTCGCTGTGCAGGATATTGACGCCGGCATTGATCGCGAAGCCGCCGAAGTGCAGGTTGGCCTCCGCCTCGCCGCCGTAGATGCGGGTGGTGTTGGGGACGTTCAGCTCCAGCCCGAAGGTGGGGATGTCGGGATAGCCGACAATGACCTGGAAATCCCTGTAGTCGTTATAGAATCCGTCGAGCGACAGATTGAGGTGGTCGTGGGCGAAGCTGCCCTTCCACCCTGCTTCATAGGAGGTCACCCGCTCCGGCTTGAACGCGGCGGGGTTGCCCAGCCCGACCGGCACGTTGAGCCCGCCGGGGCGGAAACCGGTGGCGACGAAGCCGTACAGATACTGGCTCTCGGATACCTTCCAGCCCAACGACACCTTGTAGGAGAAGTTGTCCGACTTCACCCGCTGGTCGTCGCGGATGTAGGTGCCGTATTGCATCACGTCGACATGGTTGGTCGACTGGCTGGCGGTATAGCGGCCGCCCGCCTCGATCTTCAAATTGGGCGTGATCTTGAAGCCCACCTGACCGAACGCGGCGAACGAGCGTTCCGGATTGCGCCCCTGCAGCGAATAGACGGCGGCGGGAATGCCCGGCGCCACCGCCCCGGCAAGATCGATGACGAACTGATAGGGGCTGTTGAAGGTGTAATTGTTCCACAGGCCGAACGCACCCACCAGCCAGGTGAGCCGCTGGTCGTCGGGCGAGATCAGGTTGAATTCCTGGCTGAACTGGAATTCGCTGACGTTGTCGTAGAAGGTCTCGTTGGGATTGGTGACCTGCGGGTTTTCCGGCGACAGCTCGGCCTCGCCGTCGAGATCGGCGGTGTAGGTGGTGTTGCCGCTGGCGATGCCGCTCACCGAACGGAACTTGATCCCGTTGGCGAAAGTGTAATCCATCTTCAGCGACGAGCGGATCAGCTTGTCGCGCGCGTCCTGCGGCGAATTGGCGGTAAGGTGGAACAGATCCTTGTGCGTGTAGGGCGCCGCTGGATAGCCGCCCATGTCGAGGTCGGCCGCGTCCGTCTTCCACAGGATCGAGAAGTTGCTGGTCGGCTTCCACAACAGGCTGACCCGCGCCGCCATCTGGCCGAGCTGGCCGTTGTTGCCGAAGTAGCGGGAGCCGCCCGCCCCGGTCATGTGATAGAAGCCATCGCGCCGCTCGCCGAAAATCGCCACGCGCGCCGCCAGCGTGTCGCTGATCGGCAGGTTGATCGCGCCCTGCAGGCCGACGTCGCTGTAATTGCCGTACTGGCCCTGGATGTAGCCATGGACGCCGCCGCCGATGGCGGGATCGTTGGTGTTGACGAACACCGCGCCGCCGGTTGCGTTTTGGCCGACGATCGTGCCCTGGGGCCCGCGCAACACCTGGATGTTGGCGACGTCGTAATAGGGCTCTTCCTGGATATAGCCCGGGAAGGTCGGCACGCCGTCGCGATAGGTGATCACGCCAGTCGTCGTCTGCGTGTTGTGCTCGGCCTTGCCGATGCCGCGGATGTTGAAATCGTTGCCCTGGCCGAAGTTGTTGACCACCACGCTGGGCATCGCGAACTGCAACGCGTCGACGTTGACGACGCCCTTGTTGGCGAGGTCGTTACCCGACAGCACCGAGGCAGAGATCGGCGTGGTCGCCAGATTCTCCGACCGACGCTCGGCGGTGACGATGATCTCATTGCCTTGGCCGTCGCCGCTATCGTCGCCCGCCTGGGCGGACGCGCCGCCGTCGGCGGCCGGCTGTTGAGCCGGACTGGTCTGCGCCGACGCCACGCCGCACCACGAAAACGCCAGCGCCGAGGCGCCGAGCAGCAATCCACAAGCCTTCATGATCCCCTCCCAGGGCTGTTCTTCGCGCTCTGCGGCGCCACGCACGATTGCTGCCCCAAACCCGCGGCGACTGCAATACTAATTCTATCGCGAGTGAATAAACCGTTCGAACGGTGAATAGGCGAGCGGAAGCGACCGCGGCCGCGTATTTCGGCACGTCATTGTCGAGCGTGTGGAGCGCCCCTCGGCGCGGCTGAGCGGCATCCCCCGCGCCCGGCAAGGCGGGCGGGCGGCTCGGCCGAGCCCGCGGCGGTCAGTAGCGATGGTGGTAAGTGGCGGAGAGGGTGGGATTCGAACCCACGGTACCCGTGAAGGCACAACGGTTTTCGAGACCGTCCCAATCGACCACTCTGGCACCTCTCCGCGAGGATTCGCGGCGCTTTTCCCTTGGCAGGACAGCGACGCGGGTCGGATTGAGCGGCGGCTGTTAGCTCAATCGATCGCTCGACACAAGCTCCCTGCTTGTGCGGCGCAAAACATGGACTAGATTGGGGGCATGTCTCCGTCCGATCTCCCGCAATCGCCGATTTCCGGCGACGTTCCCCTGCCCCCCGTTGCCCACGCCAGCTTCGCGATCGGCGACGTGGTGCGCCATCGCCTGTTCGATTTTCGCGGCGTGATCTTCGACGTCGACCCCGTCTTCGCCAACAGCGACGAATGGTATGACGCGATTCCCCGCGACCTGCGGCCCCGCAAGGACCAGCCATTCTACCACCTGCTCGCCGAGAATATGGAATCGAGCTACGTCGCCTATGTCAGCCAGGGCAATTTGATGCTCGACGACAGCGAGGAGCCGGTCGACCACCCCGCCATCGCCGGCCTGTTCACCGATTATCAGAACGGCCGCTACCTGCTGCGCCGCGAGCACCGGCACTAGGCACCGGCGCGCGGCGCGGCCTCAGGCCTCGACGGCGCGGGTCGAGAAGGTCTTGGAGAGGCCGTGGTACAGCTTCTCCTTGCACACCCACTGGCTCGACTGGTCGGCGACCAGCGCGGCGGCGATCATCGGGAACATCAGTCCCCGGCTGGCGGTCGCCTCGGTCAGAATGAAAACCGCGGTCAGCGGCGCGCGCACGACGCCGGTGAAATAGGCGACCATGCCAAGCAGCACGACCGCGCTCGCCGGATCGTTAGGGAAAATCCAGCGCAGCATGTTGCCAAAGCCCGCCCCGGTCGCGAGGCTTGGCGCGAAGATGCCCCCCGGCATACCCGCCACCGCGGTCGCCGTGGTCGTCGCGAACTTGGCGAAGCCGAACCAGATCGGTGCATCGACGCCGATGATCATCGCATGCGCCGGGCTATAGCCCGGGCCCCAGGTCAAGCCAGTCCAGACACCGACCACCGCAACCACCACGCCGCACATCAACGCGAACATCACGGGGCGCGAGCGCAGCGCAACCATCCAGCTCACCTGCGACAGCGCCGCACCGAGCACCAGGCGAGAGAACAGACCGCCGGAGACGCCACCCAGGATACCCGCCACCGGTGCGACGAAGATCGCGGCGCGCACGTCCATCGACGCGCCGACCGCGCCGAAATAGAGATAATCGCCATGCAGGCCGAGCGCGACCGCGCCGGAGATCAGGATGGTGACCATCACCAACGCCGCCATCCGCTGCTCGTAAGCGGCCGCCAGTTCCTCGATCGCGAAGGCGATTCCCGCCAGCGGCGTGTTGAACGCCGCCGCGACGCCCGCGGCACCGCCAGCGATCACCATCGACGTGCGCATGTGGATGTTGGTCGCGCGATGCCAGAGCGCCATCAGCGCAGCGGCCAGCTGCACCGTGGGCCCCTCGCGCCCGGTCGACGAACCACACAACAGGCTGGCGAAGGTCAGCACCGCCTTTATCAGCGCGGTGCGGACCGAAATCAGGCTCCGCGCCGCGCCATCGGGGTCTGCGCTGGCGGCGATCACCTGAGGGATGCCCGAGCCGCGGGAATCAGGGGCGGCGCGCTTGGTGATCCACACGATCGCGGCAAAGCCGAGCGGCGTCATCGCCAGCGGCACGTACGGGTATTCGCGATACATCGCGATGAAGGCGTGGTTCGCGCGGTCGGCGATGTCGGCGAACAGCAGCGCCATCAGGCCGATGCTGATCGCACCGCCCACCATCGCCAGGCGGCGGCGGAAGATCAGCGACCGCGGCCCGTGATGACGAAACAGGGCGCGCACACGATGTTGGGTCCAGCGCTTCATCAGGCGCGGCGCTGGCGATTCGGGATGGACATGGCGGGCTTCTAACCCCCTTCGTCGCAAAAATGCACCGGCTTTCCCGGATAATTGTGCCGTTCCGGCCCGAAGCGGCGGCACAGGTGCGCTTTGTTGCGTGCGACGACGGTGTTAAGCATCTTCCCATTCCGGGGGGAGGAGCCGAATGACCGACGATCGGCGCGGCAGGGTAACGTTCGAGACCAGCATCGATCGCGCGGGCCTGGCGCTCGGCTGCGGCGGCATGACGTGCGGGGTGCTTGCCACAATCTTCGTCGCGATGAACGGCAGTGCGAGCGGTCCGGCGCTGGTCACCGCGGCGGCGCTCGGCACGATGCTGGGTGCGCTGGCGATCGGCGCGGTCGGCGGACCGGTGTGGCTGACGATGCACGCCTTCGGACGGCGCGGGCCGGGCTCTGCCGCGGCGGCCGGCGCGGTGCTCGGCGGCGCGCTGTTCCTGTTGGGGCAGTCGGGCGGCGCCGCGGCTGTCGCCGACGGCGCGCTCTACGGCTGGCTGCGTGCGCTGGGCAGCAGCCTGGTGATGGCCGCGTTCGCTGCGCTCATTAGCTTGCTGATGTGGCGGATCGCCTATCGTCGGGTCGAGCGGGCCTGACCGCCTCTCGACAGGGTCAGGCCGCTTCGCTGAACTGCAAGCTCGCCAGTCGCGCGTAGAGGCCGTTCTCGGCGATCAGCGAGGCGTGCGTGCCGGTCTCGACGATGCGCCCCGCGTCCATCACGATGATCCGCTGCGCCGCCCGAACGGTGGCGAGCCGGTGGGCGATGACCAGCGTGGTCCGCTCCGCCATCAGCCGCTCGAGCGCGTCCTGCACCAGCCGCTCGCTTTCCGCGTCGAGCGCCGAGGTCGCCTCGTCGAGCAGCAGCACCGGGGCATCGCGCAGCAGCGCGCGCGCAATCGCGATGCGCTGGCGCTGACCGCCCGACAGACGCGCCCCGCCCTCTCCAAGGAAGGTATCGAGGCCGTCCGGCAGCGCGCGCAGGAAGCTCGCGGCATTGGCCGCCTCGGCCGCCTGCCACAACTGGTCGTCGGACGCCCCCCAGCGGCCGTAACGCAGATTGTCACGCGCCGACGCGCCGAAGATCACCGTCTCCTGCGGTACCATCGCGATGCGCGCGCGGATCGCCGTCGGATCGGCCTCGGGCAGCGGCACGCCGTCCAGCCGCACCTGGCCCGCTTGCGGGTCGTAGAACCGCTCGACCAGCTGGAACAATGTCGACTTGCCGGCGCCCGATGGGCCGACCACCGCCACCGTCTCGCCCGGCGCGACGTCGAGCGAGAAATCTTCCAGCGCCGCCACGTCGGGCCGGGTCGGATAATGAAAGGTGACGCGATCGAACGCGATCGCGCCCAGCGCCGGTTCCGGCAGCGCGCGCGGGTGCGCCGGCGCGGTGATCTCCGGCTCGGCGGCGAGTAGCTCGGCCAGCCGCCCCGCCGCGCCCGACGCGCGCAGCAGGTCGCCATAGACGTCGCTCAGCGACTGGAACGCGCCGGCGACCAACGCGGCGGTGAACACGAACGCGGCGAGCGAGCCGCCCGACAATCGGCCCGATGCGACGAGATGCACCGCGTCGAACAGGATCAGCGAGATCGCCCCGAACACCAGTGCGATGACCAGCGCGGTCAGGATCGCGCGCACGGTAAAGCGTCGCTTCGCCGCCACGAAGCCGTCGCTGACCGCGTCCTGGAAACGTTCGCCCTCGCGCCGTTCCTGGCCGAACGCCTGGACGATCTTCATCGCGCCCAACGTCTCGCTGGCGATCGCGCCGATGTCGGCGATGCGATCCTGGCTGGTGCGCGAATAGGCGCGCACGCGCCGGGCGAGCAGCATCACCGGCAGGATGATCGCCGGGATGCCGACGATCAGCCACACCGCCAGCCGGGGCGCCAGCGCGAAGAGGTAGATCAGGCCGCCGAAGCCGACCAGCAGGTTGCGGATGGCCACCGACAGCGTGGTGCCCACCACCACCTCGACCACCGCGGTGTCCGAGGTCAGCCGCGAGGCGATTTCCGACGGCCGGTTCTCCTCGAACCAGCGCGGCGCCAGGCGCAGCAGGTTGCGCTGCACGGCGATGCGCACGTCGGCGACGGTCCGCTCGCCCAGCCATGAAACGAAATAGAAGCGCGCGGCGGACGCCACCGCCAGCACCACGACGGTGACGAACAGCTCGCCAAAATAATCGCCGATCATCGCGTGGCTGGCGTGGCTCGCGAAGCCGCGGTCGATCACCAGCTTGAACACGCGCGGGATCCACAGCGTCGCCCCGGCGGCAATCAGCAGGGAGATGATCGCGGCGGTGATATGACCGGGATACCGCGTGGCGAAGTGCCACACCATCTTGAGATTGCCGAGCTTGCGGGTCGGCTGGGCGGGCTCTGCCTTGGGGGAATCGGCCATGTCGAAATCGACTAGCAGCACGCGCGCACGTCCTCAACGCCGGCGCGGCGGAAACCCTCGCAAAAATCCGGCCGCTTCGGAACGACCGCTGCCGCGGTCCGTTACCGAAACACCGCGCAAATACTGGAAGTGGGAGACGCGACGATGGCGCAGACGGTCAGCGACTTTTTCTGGGAACGCCTGCATCAATGGGGTGTCAGGCGGATCTTCGGATATCCGGGTGACGGCATCA
>JBQCHA010000140.1:0-36472 GCA_051955175.1 Sphingomonas sp. | reverse complement strand
CCCCGGGTCCAGCAACGATTCGCCGGAGACCGACGCGCTGCCCCGCTCCGTGGGCGGTGGCCCAACCGTCATGCCGGACTTGCTCCGACATCCACCGCTCGACAGGATTGCGACTTGAGCTGGCGCGGGAAGATGGCCCCACGAACAACTCAGGGGTGACGGCTTGCTCTGCGGCTACCGCGTCGCCCCGCCGGGCGCATCCAGCCGGAACTTGAGCAACAGCGAGCGCTGCAGCATCGACTGATTGTCGTCGGACGCCATCCAGATGATCGTCCCGCCGTTCTCCTGCGTCACCGCCAGCGCCTCGAAATTGTCGTGGATCAGCGGCGCGGCGAACCGCGCGATCGGCGTACCCGCCGCTACCTTGCCCGGCGCGATCGCCCCGCGCGGCACGATCGTCAGGACCGCGGTGAAATTATACGGCAGGTCGAACCGGCGATTGAGCACCAGCAGGTCGCCGTCGGGCAGCTCCACCACATCGCTGGGATCGTACCCCGCCGGCGGTCGATAGGCGAAGCGGAATGCCGGGCTGGCATGCGTCGTCGGATCATCGGAAAAAAGTAGGGCCTTGCGGATGGAGTGCCGGTGCGGCGGATGCCCCATCTCGCTGATGACGACAAACCGGCCATCGCGCAGCCGCACCATCGATTCGGGTCCTCCCGCGCGCGGCCAGTCGGCCATCGCCCGTGGCCGCGCGCGCGTTTCGGCATGGGCAAAGCCCGGCGCGTACCGCCAGATCGCGTTGTAATTCTCGAACCCCACCCAGATCCGCCCGCTCGCGGGGTCGACCGTCATCGATTCGCTGTCGCGGTCCTCCTTCTCCCAGCCGATTCCCGGCCCCGCCGGCAGGTTGTCGAACCTGAGCCGGCTGAGCCGCCAGCGCCGGTCCATGTCGAAGCTGACGACGTTGCCCCCGTCGCTCAACAGCGTGAAGCGATCGCCGACGACGCGCATCGATGAATAACCGCCGAAGCCGGGATCCCCGCTGGCGAGTTGAATGCCGCCCATATAGGTCAGCCGCCCGACCTGCCGTCGCGCGGGATCGGCGGCATCGAGCATCACCCGCCTCACCACCATCCGGCCCTTCGCCGGCAGCCGCGGCCCCGGCGGCATACCCGCGAAGGTCGGTACGAACAGCAGCACCAGCAGGACGGACAATAACAACCGCACGCGCCGCCTATAGCCGCGATCGGCCGCGCCACCAGCCTGAACCGCGACTGACGGGTGCATTCAGCACGGGCTCAATGCGACTCGGGCATAAGGTCAATCGTCGACAGGGCCGAGCCAGCCAATCGGGCAGACCGCTATCGACCGTTGAGACGCTACGAGGAGAAAGCTCATGATGAAGACTCTATCGCTCGTCGGCGCCGCGTTCGCGATGGGTGCCACCGCGCTGATCCCGGCGAGCCCGGCTGCGGCGCAGAGCTATCACCGCGACTATCGCGGCGATTATTACGGCCATCGCCATTATCGGGATCACGACAATTACGATCGTTACGACCGCTATGGCCGCTACGACCGCTACGGATACCAGGATCGCTACGCCTATCGCGACAATCGCCGCTGCCACGACGGCGATGGCGGCACGATCATCGGCGCCATCGCCGGCGGCCTGCTGGGCCATGAGGTCGCCGGGCGCGGCGACCGCACCCTCGGCACGGTGCTCGGCGCCGGCGCGGGTGCGCTGGCCGGCCGCGCGATCGATCGCTCGGATCGCCCCGGCTACTGCCGCTGAGGCCAAAACTTCCCTCGCGTTGCGTATCGAGGGCGGAGGCCGGTCCCGAAAGGGGCCGGCCTCTTGTGCATGGGGCAACCCCGCAAAGTAGCACTTTGCGGCGCCCCCATGGCCGGCGGGGTCGGCGCCAATCGAACCCGTCCGAGGTGGGCTCCGCCGCTGGCGTGCTCTTGGGTGGTTCGTCAATGCTCGTGGTACGAACGTCCGCGGGTTCACCCTCACCCTTCCGGCGCGACGCGCCTTCGCTCTCCCGCTAGGAGAGCGAAGGCGCCCGCGGCCAAAGGCGGCGGGAAGGGTGAGGGTGAGCGGCGTATGAGCGCTACGGTATTCAAATGACTGGCCTGGTACCGGCAAATCGCCGCCTCCATCCATCAGTACATATGCTGGCCGCCGTTGATCGACAGCGTCGACCCTGTCACGAACCCGGCATCCTCGCCGCACAGGAACGCGACGCCGCGGGCGATCTCGCTCGCCTTGCCGAGACGGCCGACCGGGATTTTGGCGACGATCTTCTCCAGCACGTCGGCCGGCACCGCGGCGACCATGTCGGTGTCGATATAGCCCGGCGCGATTGCATTGACCGTCACCCCGGCGCGCGCGCCTTCCTGCGCCAGCGCTTTGGTGAAGCCGTGAATGCCCGATTTCGCCGCGGCATAATTGACCTGCCCATACTGTCCGGCCTGGCCGTTGATCGAGCCGATGTTGACGATCCGCCCCCATTTGCGGTTGCGCATGCCCGGGAACACCGCCTTGGCCATGTTGAAGCAGCCGCCCAGATTGACGCGCATCACCTCGTCCCAATCGTCGTGGCTCATCTTCAGCATCGTGCCGTCGCGCGTGATGCCGGCGTTGTTGACCAGCACGTCGACCTCGCCCAGCTCCTCGACGACCTTCTGGCAGCCTTCCTGGCACGCCGCGAAGTCGCCGACGTCCCATTTGTACGCCTTGATCCCGGTCCGCTCGGTGAACGCCTTGGCGCGCTCGTCATTGCCGGCGTAATTGGCGGCGACGGTCATCCCCATGTCGCGGAGCGCGAGGCTGATGGCCTCGCCGATTCCGCGGGTACCGCCAGTTACGATCGCGACGCGTGACATGGCCTCACTCTCCTGTCTTTGGGTTGAACATTTTTCGAAAGGCTAGGCGGCGGCGGTCCAGCCCGCAAGCTCTCGCAAGAGAACTTGACGCAGCATCTGAACGCCTTGCGGACTGTCGTTGAGACAGGGCAGATAAGCGAAATCGCCGCCGCCAGCCGCCAGGAAGGTTTCGCGCCCGCGGATCGCCAGTTCCTCCAGCGTTTCGACGCAGTCGGCGGCGAAGCCGGGCGCGACGATCGCCACCTTGGTCACGCCCTCGCCGGGCAGCGCCGCCAGCGTGGTGTCGGTCGCCGGCTCCAGCCATTTCGCCCGTCCAAACCGCGACTGAAAGGTGACGACCAGCTCCCGCCCCAAAGCCTCGCCCAGCAGCCGCGCGGTCTTCCGGCAGTGGCAATGATAGGGATCGCCCAGTTCCAGCGTGCGCAGCGGCATTCCGTGGAAGCTCACCACCACCTTCTGCGGGGTGAAGTCCAGCGCCCCGAGCCCCACCTCGACCGACTGTCGCAGCGCTTCGATATAGGCGGGGTCGTCGTAATAGGGCGGCAGCGTGCGCACCGCCGGCTGCCAGCGCATCCGCTCCATCGCGTCGAACGCCTTGTCGTTGGCGGTGGCCGTCGTCGCGGCGCAATATTGCGGATAGAGCGGCGCCAGCAGGATGCGGTCGCAGCCCGCCGCCATCAGCGCGTGCAGCCGCTCGTCGATCGCCGGGCGGCCATAGCGCATCGCCCAATCGACCATCACTTCGGGCCCGAACGCATCGGCGAGCGCGCCTGCCTGCGCCGCGGTGATCGCCGCGAGCGGCGAACCGTCCTCACGCCACACCTGGGCATAGGCATGCGCCGACTTCTTCGGCCGCGTGTTGAGGATGATGCCGCGCAGGATAGGCTGCCACACCAGCTTCGGGATTTCGATCACCCGCGGGTCCGACAGGAACTCGGCGAGGTAGCGTTTCACCGCTGCGGGTTCGGCGCGCTCCGGCGTGCCGAGGTTGATCAGCAGCACGCCGATGCGGCGCGGTGGAATCGAGGGATGGTCGGGGGGGGCGGTCATGTCCTGCCAGATCGTAGCGGCAGCGCACGCATCCGGCCACCCGTCGCCGACTGCAGCGCGTTGGCAATCGCCGGGGCGACCGGCGGCACGGCGAGCTCGCCGACGCCACCGGGGTCGGCCTCGCTGGCGATCAGCTGCACGATGATGTCCGGCGTATTAGCCAGTCGCGGCAGGTCGAGGTCGCGGAAGCCGCGCGCATCGGCCAGGTTGGCGGTGAAGCCCGTCGCCGCACCCAGCGCCTGCGCCAGGCCGAAGATCAGGCCGCCCTCGATTTGCTGCTTGACCACATCGGGGTTGATCGTGCGCCCGCAATCGACCGCGGCGACCAGACGATCGACCTGCGGCCGCTGCCGCGCGTCGAGCTGTGCCTCGGCCAGAACGGCGATATGGCTGCCGCGGAAGCTGTGGCAGGCGATGCCCTGCCCGCTGCCCGCCACGCCGCCGCCCCAGCCGCCCAGCGCGCCGACGGTCGACAGGCAGCGCGCCAGCCGCGTGTCGCCGCCCAGCATGGCGATGCGATAGGACAGCGCTTCGGTGCCTGCGACATGCGCCAGCTCGTCGATAAAGCATTCGGTGAAGAACGCGGTGTAGCTGTGCGCGCCCGATCGCCAATGTCCGGTCGGCACGCCGATCTCGGCGGGGTGATGGTCCACCGCAAAATTGGGGATGGCGTAGAACGGCGCGGCGCCCGCCACCGCATAAGCGTCGCCGACGCCGGGCAGCGCGCGCGCCGCCGCCAGCGCCGGATCGCCGCCCATCAGCCGCCGGGCGAGCTCGCGCCCCGTTCGCGGCGCCGCGATCTTGGCGAGCCAGCCGCGAATCTGCCCATTGCCGTCGAGCCGCGCCGCCATCTTCGCTGCCGCCGCCGGGCGATAGCGGTCGTGCATCAAATCCTCCGGCCGCGACCAGACCAGCGAAACCGGCCGCTTCAGCCGCTGCGTCAGCAGCGCCGCCTGTTCGGCCACCAGATGCTCCAGATTGGCGCCGAACCCGCCGCCGATCAGCATCGGGTGGACTACCACCTTGTCCTCGCCGATGCCCAGCGTCGCCGCCGCCGCGGCACGCGCCAGCCCCGGCGCCTGGGTCGGCAGCCACAGCTCCAGCCGGCCGTCGCGGAAATGCGCGGTCGCCGTCATCGTCTCGATGGGCGCATGCATGGCAAGCCCGACGCGATAGTCGGCGGTGACCAGATCCGCGCCCTTGAACACCGGGTCGAGGTCGCCCGCCGCGGCCATCCGCTCGCCCTTGCCGGCGAACGCCGCGTCGAGCGCGGCGGCGATCGAGGCGCTGTCGATACGCGGCCCCTTGGTCACGAACCGCGGGCTCAGCGCGTCGAGCGCGCGGTTCGCCGCCCACCAATTGTTCGCCACTGCTGCCACCCAGCGCGGGTTCTCGACCACGTCGACCACGCCCCAGATGCGATCGGCCGCGGCGCGATCGACGCTGAGCAGCCGCGTGTCGCCGACCGGCCCCTGCCGGATCGCCGCGAACACCATGTCGGGTAGCCGGATGTCGCCGGCGAAATTGGCCGATCCGTCGACCTTCGACGGCACGTCGAGCCGCGGCACCGACGTGCCGGCCAGCCTCCCGCCATCGCCGCTGCGTGGCGGCACGTCGTCGGGCAGGCTCTCCTTTGCAGCCGCCGCGGCCAACTGGCCGAAGCGCAACCGCTGGCCGCCGTGCACCACGAACCCGGCGGCTGTGCCGCACGCGCGCCAGTCGACGCGCCAGCGCCGCGCCGCCGCCTTGCACAGCAGCGCGCGCGCCGCCGCGCCGGCATCGGCGAGTTGCTCGCCGAACATGCGCACGGAGGTGGACCCGGCGGTCATCACCAGCGCAGTGCGGCGCGCGTGCGCGTGTCGCAGCCCCTGCGGCAACGCGTCGAACACGCCGGCGCAAATCTCGTCTGCGGCCATCGGGTTGGCGTAGAGCGGGTTGAGCGGCGCCGGCTCGACGGCCACCGTGCGCCAGTCGGCGCCGAGCTCGTCGGCGAGAATCTGCGGCAGCGTGGTGTAGACGCCCTGACCATGTTCGGCCTGCGGTACCGCGACGGTGACGTGGCCGTCCTCGCCGATCTTCAGCCAGGCGTTGACGATCGTCTCGCCCTTGGCGGCGGTCAGATTGGGGCCATATTGCCGCGGCCACAGCGCCCAGGCGACGACCAGCCCCACCCCCGCCCCGCCGCCGATCAGCAGGGTGCGCCGGTCTATCCGCCCTTTGTCGTGCTGGTCCGCGTCTGCCATCGCGCCCGTTTAGAGGCGGCGCGCGCGCCACGCCAGAGCCGAGGCAGTCGGCCTTCCTTTTGACGGCGACACGCACCATCTCGCCGTCATGTCCGGACGGGTGAAGCGAAACCAGGCGCTGGCGGCAATCGAAGCGCAGACGGTGGCGGCGGCAGCGGCCACCGAGCGCTGCGCCCTGTGCGAACGCCCGCTCGGCCGGCGCGTCGAATGGCACCACCGCGTGCCGAAAAGCCGCGGCGGCACCGAGATCGTACCGGTCCACCCGATCTGCCACCGCACCATCCATGCCCATGTTTCGAACCATGAGCTCGCTACCCGCTTCGCCGAGCTCGCCGCGCTGCGCGGTCGCGAGGACATCGGCCGTTTCCTGCGCTGGATCGCCGACAAACCGCCCGATTTCCACGCGCCGACGCGGCGGACACGCTCTGCCTGACGGCTATTCCGCGAACGAACAGGCCGAGGCCAGCCGGTCGGCGGGATCGTCCGCGTCGGCCCAGTCGGTGCGGCGCGCCAGCCCGGGCATCACGAACAGCACGGGCAGCTTCACGAACAACAGCTCGGCATGGATGAAGCGGTCGATCGCCCGTTCCCACCAGCGCGGCGTGCGGCCGCCATGCGCCTGCAGCCATGCTTCATAGGGCGCCCAGTGGCTCGGCTCGTCCGCCTTGATGATGCGGAAGATCTTGATCAGCGTGGACTCGCGCCGGACGATCGGATGCGCGAGCAGGACCTCCACCTGCCGATACCCTCGCCGTTCGGTCAGCGCGATGACACGGCACAGCCGGTCGAACAGCTGCCCGCTCGCCATCACCTCCACCGTGTCCAGCTCGTCGATCCGCGACCCGAACATGATCTCCACGAAACGATCGATATGGCCACAGGTGCGGTCGACCAGCAGCGGCATGCGTCCCTGCGCCTCGAACCAGCGGCGGAACATCAGATAATGTTTGCGCTCGTCGGCGCGGTGTTTCTCGACAGCGGCGATGAATGCCGCCTCTTCCGGCGCCCTGGCCCGCACCGCTTCGAGCAGGCGATCGATGGCCGTGTAACCGCGATGCTCGTTGTAGATATAGATCGAGCCCAGCAGGTCGAGATAACGACGGCGAAGAGCATCCAGCATGAGCGTCACCATGTCGCGCGGCACGCGCGGCGCGATTGTACGCCGCTCGCGCGCGATCGGCTATGCCCTCGCGCCGGCGCAGCTCAGGTTAGGGCGCCACCTCCATCACCGGCACGATCGCCGTTCGTCCTGCCCTGCTCTGCAGCATCCTGCCCATCTCGATACCGGGCCGCTCGATCAGCCGGAACACCGCCAGCGACAGCAGCACGATAGGCATGACGATCAATGGCAGCAGCAGCCAGGGCTGCGGACGGTCGCCCGGCGTGCCGACCAGCAGCGGGAACAGGACGAACAGCACGATGCCGTGGAACAGATAGATGCTGTAGCTCGCATCACCCAGCGCTTGGCTGGCGCGGCTGGAGAACAGGCCGCAGGGATTGCCTGCCGTGACCACCACGAAGAAGGGAAAGATCATCGCCGGCGTCAGCCGCGAGTAGAGGCCGACCGGCGCCAGCAGCGCAAGCGCCAGCGCGCCTAACCCGACCAGCGTGCCCACCCGGCGCTTTGCCGGACCGGCGAGGCGCTCGATCCGCACCAGATCGATCGCCAGCGCGCCATAGACGAACGCCACCGCGATGTGCGAGCGGAAGCCGGCCACGGCGATCTCCGGCGCCAGCGTCATCGCGGCGAGCAGCATGAGCAGCACCGCGATCCGGGCCCTGGCGGAGGGGTTGGTTGCGGCCAAGGTGGCAGCGACGACCGGCAACGCCAGGTAGAATGCCCATTCGTAGCGCAACGTCCATAGCACGCCGGCATTGATCAACGGGCTCGCCGCGACGCCGTCGATCGGCGGCACGCCGGGCAGCGTGAACAGCAACCAGTCGAACAGCGACTGCAGCAGCTCCGGGGGATCGATTAGCAGATAGCCGTGGCTCAGCACCCCGACGATCGCCAGCACCGCCGCCAGCGACAGCAGAAACGCGGGGTACAGCCGGAACAAGCGCGATATCATCAGGTCACGCGCGCGGAATGCCTCGCCGCGGTCGAGCACCTGCCGATAGAACAGCGCGCCGGTGATCATGAAGAAGGTGAGCACCGCCACCGGCCCCAGGTTGCGGAACAGCGGCAGGTCAGAGAACGTCCACCTCCCGCTGTCGGCGTAATGCCACATCGTCGGGAAGTGGTAATCGACAACGCCGAGCGCGAGATAGCCTCGCAGGCCGTCGATGTGGCCGAGACGCCCCGCCGGCGTGCGGTCGCCAGGCATGAGGCGAAGCCAGAACCTCGCCGTCAGTGTCGCGACCGGGATAGACAGCGCCAGCGCCGCATAGGCCCAGATCGGCGACGCCGTCAAAACGGCGCGTCAGACCGCGAGATGCGCATCGTCCGTTCCCCCTGACGGATCACCCCCTGGCGCCCGCGCCCCGCACGATAAGGCGCGGCATCTTCGCCCGATATCGTCCTGAAGCGGGGACTCCGGGCGATTCCGGGTAGGCGGCGCGGCTCAGCCGGCGGCCATCATTTGCTGCCGATACCGTTCCCGCAGCGTCACCTTGTCGATCTTTTCGGTGCCCAGCCGCGGCAGCGAGCTTTCCGACACCCACACACGCGCCGGTAGCTTGAACGCGGCGATATGCTGCGCCAGGAACCCGCACAGTTCCTCGGTGGAAAGCGCCTCGCCAGCGCGATAATGGACCACCGCCGCCGGCACCTCGCCATAGCGCCCGTCGGCGACGCCGAACACGCAGCATTCCGCCACCGCCGGATGGCGATAGATCGCCGCCTCCACTTCCTGGCAGGAGATGTTCTCGCCGCCGCGGATGATGATGTCCTTCTTGCGGTCCACGATGAACAGATAGCCGTCGGCATCGAGATAGCCCACGTCGCCGGTCAGGAAGAAGCCGTCGGCGGTGAACGCCGCTTCGGTATCCTCCGGCCGGTTCCAGTAGCGCGTGAAGTTAGCGACCGAGCGGATCGCCACCTCGCCCCGCAGGCCCTGCGCCACCGGGCGGCCGCTGCCATCGACGATCACCAGCTCGACCAGCGGCCTGGACGCGCGCCCGGTCGAATCGGGCTTGGCGACGTAATTGTCGCGCCAGTTGCCGCAACCCACTGCATTGGTCTCGGTCAGGCCATAGCCGATCAGCGGCGCGATGCCCCCCATTTCGGCGGCAATGCGGCGGACATGCTCGACCGGGCGCGGCGCCCCACCCGATCCGAAATCGGTCACGCTCGACAGATCGTACTTGGCGCGATGTGGGTGCGTCAGGATTTCATAGCTCATCAGCGGCACGCCGATGAAATAGGTCACGCGCTCGGCCTCGATCAGCCGCATCGCCTCCTCGGCGTCCCATTTCGGCATGATCACCAGCTTGCGGCCCATCGCGAAGCTCTGCAGCATCACCGGCACCTCGGCGGTAACGTGAAACAGCGGCACGTTGAGCAGCGTCGCCGGCTGTCCGGTCGGCGGATTGCCCGCCTCGGTGGCGATGGTGAGCATCGTCATCGCCTGCGACAGGAAACTGAACACGCCCTGCACCACCGCGCGATGGCTGCTGAGCGCGCCCTTCGATCGCCCGGTCGAGCCGCTGGTGAACAGGATCGTCGCATCGTCCTCGGCGCGCACCGGCGGCAGGATCGTCTCGGCGCTGCCGCCGCGCGACAGGACGGGCACCAGCGCCGCGGCCAGCGCCGGGCGATCGTCGATCGCTACCACCTCGGCACGGACCTCGGCCTGCGCCAGCCGGTCGGCGCGCGGCGCATCGGCGAACACCAGCTTGCAGTCGACATCGGCCACCGCCTCGGCCAATTCCTCGGGGGTCCACCAGCCGTTGAGCAGCGTGGCGACGCCGCCCGCCATCACGATTCCCATGTAGAGTGCGATCCACGCCGGCGAATTGCGCATCGCGATGCCGACCCGCTCGCCCGGTGTCACCGCGAACCCATCGACCAGCGCCGCCGCCACGCGCCGCGCCTCGGCATGGACGGTCGCGAAGGTCAGCCGCTCGGCGCCCGCGACCAGGAAGGTCGCCTCGGCATGCTGCGCGCAGAAATGGGCGAAGTAATGCACCAGCGTCGGCGGTGCGGTGGCGATGATCGGCAGCGTGCGCCCGCCTTCGGTGATCTCGCCCAGCGCCAGCGGACCGCCGGGCGCCGTCAGGCGCGCGATCGTCGCATCCATCTTCAGGTCGAGCTCGCTCGGCATCACTCTCTCCTTGGTCTTATCGTTGGACACTCTTATGGAGGCGCCACCAATCGGGGAAAAGCCTTGATCCTGACCCAGCTCGCCACTGCCGCCGCCGATACGCACCATTATCTTCACTGGACCGACCTCGGGCTCAATCCGGTGATCTTCCATATCGGCTTCTTCAGCCTGAAATGGTATTCGCTGGCCTATATCGCCGGCATCGTGATGGGCTGGTGGTACCTGCTGAAGCTCATCGATCAGCCCGGCGCGCCGATGGCGCGGCGCCATGCCGACGATCTCGTCTTCTACGTGACGTTGGGCATCATCCTGGGCGGCCGGCTCGGCTATGTCATCTTCTACGCGCCCTGGATGTTCCTCCACCCGCTGGAGGTGTTCAAGCTGTGGGACGGCGGCATGTCGTTCCATGGCGGTGTGATCGGCACCTCGATCGCGATGATCCTGCTCGCCCGCAACAAGGGGCTGAACTGGCTGCGCATCCACGATTATGTTGCGGCATGCGTCCCCTTCGGGCTGTTCTTCGGCCGCATCGCCAATTTCATCAACGGCGAGCTGTGGGGGCGCCCGACCGACGTGCCCTGGGCGATCGTCTTCCCACACACCGTCCCCGCCGGCATGATCGAGCCGCCGCGCCACCCCAGCGAGCTCTACGAGGCCGGGCTGGAGGGCATCTGCCTGTTCCTGATCCTGTGGTACGCCTTCTGGAAAACCAAGTCGCGCTACGATCCGGGCAAGATGACGGGCATCTTCCTCCTGGGCTATGGCTGCTTCCGCTTCTTCGTCGAGTTCTTCCGCGAGCCCGACCCGCAGTTCGCCGGCACGCTGTTCGACAAATGGGGCTTCCACATGGGGCAGTTCCTGTGCCTGCCGATGATCCTGGGCGGCCTCTACCTGATCCTGACCGCCAATGCCCGCCGCCGCCGCATCGAAGAACGCGGCGGCACCGTGGAGAGCGTCGCCTGAGCGGAGACCGTCGAGTACGGCGCGTTGAAGCGCTCAGCGATTGAGTGCGGCCTATCAATCCCCGCGCCCCCCCCGGCGGGGGCCGGGGTCCAGTTGCGAGCGGATCGTTGCTGGACCCAGGCCTACGGGGTGGTACTGGACTAGTTGACCGTTCCGCGCAGGGGCAGCCTCACGCCGCCTCGGCGTCGGCGTCTTCCTCCGCTTCCGCATCGCGATTGGCCGCCGCGTCGAGCACCCGCTTCTCCAGCGACTTCATCCGTGAGGATGCCGCGATCTTGTCGCCGGTCAGGTCGGTCACATAGAAAGTGTCGACCGCGCGCTCACCATAAGTGGCGACATGCGCCGAATGGATCGTCGCGCGCGATTCGAACAGGGCTCGGGCCAGGCGATAGAGCAGCGCCGGCCCGTCGCGCGCGTTGACCTCGATCACCGTGAAGCGGTTCGACGCGGCATTGTCGATGAACACGTTGGGCTCGACCTCGAACGCCTCGGCACGCGCGCGGGGCAGCGGCTTGGCCTTCAGCCGCTCGACCATCTGGCCGCGGTTGGCGAAGGCATCCTCGACCGCCGCGCGGATCCGCTCGAGCTGGTCGGGATGGTCGAACGGACGGCCATAGGGGTCCTGCACCAGGAAATTGTCGAGCGCCATGCCGTCGCGCGTGGTGTGGATGCGCGCGTCGATGATGTTGCCGCCGGCGACATGGATCGCGCCCGCCGCGCGATAGAACAGGCCGGGGTGGTCGGCAGCATAGATCGTCACCAGCGTCGCACCGCGCTCGGGATACACCTCCGCCTCGATCGACAGCGGCGCGGCGCCGGCCGCGGCAACCTGCCGTGCGTTGCGGGCCAGCACGTCCTCCGGCTCTGCGATCCAATAGGCCTCGGGCAGGCGCTTCACCAGCCGCTGGAAATCGCGCTCCGGCCAGCCCAATGCAGTGGCGAGGTCGGCCTGCTTGGCGGCGATCCGCTCGCTCCGGCCCTTTTGCTTGTGGCCGAGCCGCAGCACCTCCTCGGCACTATCGAACAGATTGGCGAGCAACTGCCGCTTCCAGCTGTTCCAGATGCCCGGCCCCACCGCGCGGATGTCGACCACGGTCAGCACCAGCAGCAGGCGCAGTCGCTCGGGACTTTTGACCACCTCGCAGAAGTCGAGGATCGTCTTGAAATCGGCGAGGTCGCGTTTGAACGCCGTCGCCGACATCAGCAGGTGATGCCGCACCAGCCAGGCCACCGTCTCGGTCTCGGCCGGCGTCAGCCCGAGCCGCGGGCACAGCCGCTGCGCCACCTCGGCGCCCAGCACCGAATGGTCGCCGCCCCGCCCCTTGGCGATGTCGTGGATCAGCACCGCGACGTACAGCGTCCGGCGCGACGTCAGGTGCCTCATGATCGCGACGGCGATCGGGTGATCCTCACTCAATTCGCCCTTCTCGATCCTCGCGAGGAGGCCGATCGCGCGGATGGTGTGCTCGTCGACCGTATAGTGGTGGTACATGTCGAACTGCATCTGCGCCACGACGCGGCCGAAATCGGGCACGAAGCGGCCGAACACCCCGGCCTCGTTCATCCAGCGCAGCACCGTCTCCGGGTCGCGCGGGCTGGTCAGCACGTCGAGGAACAGCGCGTTCGCTCGCGGGTCGCGGCGGATGTCGTCGGCGAGCTTCGCATCGCGCGCCGCCGCCCGCATCGCCAGCGGATGCACCTCCAGCTGGTGCAGGTCGGCAAGCTGGAACAGCTCGATCAGCCGCACCGGATCGCGCTGAAAGAAATCGTCTCCCGGGATCGCCAGCCGTCCGCGATCGAGCACGAACCCGTGCAGCTTGCGCGGCCGGCGGCGGATCGACGGCAGGCCGAAGCGGCGGCCGCGCGCCGCGAACTTCTCGTCGAGATGCGCCAGGAACACGCCGGTGAGGTCGCCGACCGCCTTCGCCTGCAGGAAATAGAATTGCATGAAGCGCTCGACCGGCGATTTGCCCGGGCGATCGGCGTAGCGCATCCGCTCGGCGATCTCGCGCTGCATGTCGAACGTTAGCCGGTCCTCGGCGCGCCCGGCGATCGCATGCAGGTGGCAGCGCACCGCCCACAGGAAATTCTCGGCCCGGTTGAACTGGCGATATTCGGCGCGCGTCAGCAGCCCCGCCTCGACCAGGTCGGCGGCGGCGCGCACGTTATAAGCGTATTTGCCGATCCAGAAGAGCGTCTGCAGGTCGCGCAGCCCGCCCTTCCCTTCCTTCACATTGGGTTCGACGACGTAGCGGCTGTCGCCCATCTTGCGGTGCCGCTCGTTGCGCTCGGCAAGTTTGTCGCCGATGAACTGGCGCACCGTGTCGTTCTGCACCTCCGCCTTGAAGCGCCGCGCCGCCTCGTCATAGAGCGCGGTGTCGCCCCACACATAGCGCGCCTCCAACAAGGCGGTGCGTACCGTGATGTCGGCCTTCGACTGGCGGATCATCTCGTCCAGTGATCGCGACGAATGGCCGACCTTCAGCCCCATGTCCCACAGCGAATAGAGCATCGATTCGATGACCTGCTCGGCCCAGGCCGGCTGCTTCCACGGCGTCAGGAAGCCGATATCGACATCGGAAAACGGCGCCATCTCGCCGCGGCCATAGCCGCCTACCGCGATCAGCGTCAGGCGTTCGCCGGCGGTCGGGTTGGCGTTGGGATGCAGCCGCGTGGTGGTGAAGTCGTAGAGCAGGCGCAGCAGCTGGTCGGTCAGGAACGCCTGCGACGCCGCCATTTCCAGGCCCCGCGACGGATGATCGAGCAACCGCCGCGCGATCTCCCGCCGCCCCGTCTCCAGCGCCGTCTTCAACCGCTGCGCCGCCGCCTGGCGCAGCTTGGCGGGATCGTCGGCGTCGATCTCCGCAAGCTCGTCGGCGATGGCACGTCGGTCGATGATGGCGCGGCGCTGCGGCAGGCTGTCGATACGGGCGGTCATGACGGCGAGCATATAAACCCGCCCGCCGCCGAAAGCGACGCCCGCGATGCCTCACGGCAGGCGGTAGTGATCCGCCAGCCGATCGAGTGCCAGCCCCAGCACCAGCTTGCCCGCCCGCGCTGGCCAGCCGAGCGCGCGTTCCGCTGTCGGCAGCCCCTCGCCGGCACAGACAACGCGCCACAGAATGTCGGCGAGCCCCGGCCCCACTGCGCCGACCGCAGCGTCGAACCGCTGCTTGGCGGCGATCTGCGCGGTGGTGGGATCGAGCCGCTCGGGCGCGCCGGCGCCCCGCCCGCCCGGCGCCGCGTCCCAGCGCATCGTCACCCGCGGCCCCAGCACCGCCATCTCGTAATCGGCGCGCAGCTGCTCGCCCGCCTCGACCTGCCGCGCATCGACCTTGCCGCGCGCCTTCAGCCACGACAGCGGCGATTCGGCCAGGTTCACTGTCACGCTACGGTGCCGCCGCGCGCTGCCACCATCGTCCCGGATCACACCGCGCTCATCGATTCCGCGTTCCGCCAGCTGTCGCATATGTGCCTCCATCTCCACGCCCGAGTCGCGATAGGACTTGCCACAGAGCGGTGTTTGTAGGACAGAGATAAAACCTATCTGGTTAGGAGACGGTTTGATGATCACCGCCATCCGCGAAGTGCGGCGCGCCAAGGGGCTGACGCTGGAGGAGGTCGCGGCGCGCTGCGTGCCGCCCACCACCGCGCAGACGATCGGCCGACTGGAAACCGGCACGCGCACCGTTTCGGTGGCGTGGCTCAACCGCATCGCCGAGGCGCTGGGCGTCGTCACCGCCGATCTCGTCAAGCTGCCCGAGCGCGCCGACCTGCCCGTCGCCGCCGTGCTCGACGCCACCGGCGTCCATGCGCCGCGCAAGAGCGCGACGGTCACGCCGCCGCAGCCCGGCGCCGGCTTCGTCGCCGTCACCGTCGCGGCGAGCACCGGCGACTATCGCGCGGGCGACGAAATCTGGTGCGAGCGCCTCGCGCCCGAGGCCTTCGCCCGCGCGGTCAATCGCGACGTGCTGGTGCCGCGCGCCGCCGGCCGCTTCCTGTTCGGCCGGCTGATCGGGCGCGACGACGGCAAGCTGCACCTGTTGCCGCCCGGCGCCGGGGCGCGTCAGCAGGTCGTCGCCGATCCGCCGTGGATCGCCGCAACGGTGAAGCTGGTGCGGACGCTTTAACCGGGAATCTGCTGGCTGATGCAGTGGAAGCTGCCGCCGCCGGTCAGCACGTGGTCGGCACGCAGGCCGACCACGGTGCGCGCGGGAAACAGCTTCGCGATCGCCTCGACCGCGGCACCGTCGTTGGCCACGCCATATTGCGGCACCACCACGGCGGCATTGCCGATGTAGAAGTTCATGTAGCTCGCCGGGATGATCTCGCCATCGCGCAGCACCTTGCCCGGCGAGGGCAGCCGGACCAGCTCGACCCGGCCGAACGCCTCGACCCGCGCCGCAGCGTCGCGATAGACCGCCGCGTTGGGATCCTCGGCGGCCGGCTCGGGCAGCGCCAGCCGTCCCTGGCCGACGAACCGCGCGAGATTGTCGACATGGCCGTCGGTATGGTCGTTGAGCAGCCCCTCCCCCAGCCACAGCACGCGGTCGAAGCCGAGATCGTGGCGCAGCCGCGCCTCGACTTCCTCGCGCGACAGATTCGGGTTGCGGTTGGGGTTGAGCAGGCATTGCTCGGTCGTGACGACCAGTCCGGTGCCGTCGCCGTCGATCGCACCGCCTTCCAGCACCCAGTCGCAAGGCTCGGCCGCGATGCCGCGCGATGCGGCAAGCCGCGCGCCGATGTCGTCGTCGCCGGGCAGGTCGTATTTCCCGCCCCAGCCGTTGAAGCGGAAGTTGCGGGCCCGGCCGTGTGCGACCAGGATCGGCGCGGTGTCGCGCAGCCAGATGTCGCCGAATGCCTGCACCACCACGTCGGCGAACGGCGCCAACATGCGGGCCGCCTCGGCCGCCGCGTCGTTGGCGGCGACCAGCACCACCAGCTCGCCACGCCCGCCGGCATCAACCGCCGCCGCAAACGCGGCAACCTCGGCCCGCGCCGGATCGAGATCGTCTTCCCACAGCTCAGGGTGGCTGGGGAAGCCGATCCATACGGCCTCGTGATGCGCCCATTCGGGCGGTTGCACCAAAGTCATCGCGTAATTTCCATTCGATCGTCGGCGCCGATCCGGCGCGCGGGCCCATCTGGCATCGCCGCGTCGCGGGTACAAGGCACCACCGGCCTTGCGAAGGCTGAAGGGGTCGATACACTGCTGCGTCAGTGCTTTGGGGGCATCGGGGGGAAAATCATATGAAGCGTTTCTTGGCCGCGGCGAGCATCGCCGCGTTGGCGGCCGTGCCGGCCCATGCGGCGAGTTCCGCCGCCGACAAGTTCGGCGCGCGCGAGGCGGTCACTGCGATGAGCCTGTCGCCCGATGGCAAGTCGATCGCGTATCTCTCCCCGCTGAAGGGCGCCGGCACCGCATTGTTGGTGGTCAGCCTCACCCCCGGGGCGACACCCAAGGTGATCCTGACGTCGAGCGGCGAACCCGATCGCCTCGAACAGTGCGGCTGGTCTACCAACGCCCGGCTCGTCTGCCAGGTATACATGATCGCCGACGGCGGCCTCGGCTATGCCGGCTATACCCGCATGGTCGCGCTCAACGCAGACGGCAGCGACGTCAAGGAACTCAGTCGCACGAACTCACGGGCTTATTTTGCCGCGCAGGACGGTGGCGATATCATCGATTGGACGGGCGACGGAGACGGCACGGTGCTGATGACGCGCCAGAACAACCCCGAGAGCTCGACCGGCACCCTGATTACGAACAGCCGCGAAGGTCTCGGTGTCGATCTCGTCGACACCAACACGCTGCGCCACACCAGTGTCGAAGCGCCGCACCGCGACGCCATTGGGTATATCGCGGACGGCCTCGGCACCGTGCGAATCATGGCCGTGCAGCCGATCGATAACCGGGGCTACTATCGCGGACGCCAGGATTTCATGTATCGCACACCCGGCTCGCACCACTGGCAACCGCTCTCGTCGGCAACCATCACGCCGACCGGGGACAAGGGGTTCGAGCCGGTCGCCGTCGACCGCGTTAAGGATGTGGCTTATGGTTTCGACGACCATGAAGGTCACCAGGCGCTCTACAGCGTTGCACTCGATGGCAGCCTGAACCGCACCCTGCTGGTCTCCCGTCCGGACGCAGATGTTGATGGCGTGCTGACCATCGGCCGGCAGCAGCGTGTCGTCGGCGCCACCTATTCCACCGACAAGAACCATGCGATATTCTTCGATCCGGCGCTGCAGTCGCTGCAGGCGGCGCTGGAAAAGGCCTTGCCGGGCAATCCGCAGATCGCCTTCATGGACGCCAGCGCCGACGAGTCGAAGCTGCTGCTGTTCGCCAGCAGCGATACCAACCCGGGCCAATATTATCTGTTCGACAAGTCCAGCCACAAGCTGTCGCCGCTGCTCGCAGCGCGACCAGAACTCGACGGCATCAAGCTCGCGCCGCAGCAGCCAGTCAGCTACAAGGCCGCCGACGGTACGGTCGTCCCCGCTTATTTGACGCTGCCGCCAGGCAGCGACGGCAAGAACCTTCCCGCCATCGTCATGCCGCATGGCGGACCGGCTTCGCGCGATTACTGGGGCTTCGACTGGCTGGTGCAATATTTCGCCAATCGAGGATTCGCCGTACTGCAGCCCGAATATCGAGGCTCAGCTGGCTACGGCGATGGCTGGTTCCAGAAAAATGGGTTTCAATCCTGGCGCACCGCGATCGGTGACGTGAATGATGCCGGTCGCTTCCTGCTGTCATCGGGCATTGCTGCGCCGGGCAAACTGGCCGTCGCTGGCTGGTCCTATGGCGGCTATGCCGCGCTGCAGTCGCAGGTACTTGATCCCGATCTGTTCAAGGCTGTCGTAGCGGTCGCGCCGGTCACCGACCTCAATATGCTCCGGCAAGAGGCGACTGATAAGATGAACGGCGAGGTGGTGTCACAGTTCATCGGGACGGGACCGGAGGTTCGTGCCGGTTCACCGCTGCAGCATACCGATCGTTTCAAGGCGCCGGTGCTGATCTTCCACGGCGACCGCGACCGCAACGTCGGGGTCAACGAATCGCGCGAGATGGTCGAACACCTCAAGGCTGCAGGCAGGCAAGCCGATTACGTCGAGTTTCACAATCTGGATCACCAGCTCGTCGATGGCTCAGCTCGCGCCGAGATGCTGGCGAAGGCCGATGCCTTCCTCTCCAAGTCGCTCGGTCTACAATAACTGACGGCGGCGCAGCGGACCGATGCAAAAGGGGCGACCGTTTCCGGCCGCCCCTTCCTTCATTCCGTGCGCGCGGATCAGATCAGCGCGAGTAGAATTCGACCACCAGGTTCGGTTCCATCTTCACCGGATACGGCACCTCGTCGAGGGTCGGCACGCGGGTGAAGGTCACCTTGGCGGCACCGTCGGGCGCCACGTAATCGGGGATGTCGCGCTCGGCGAGGCTCTGCGCCTCCAGCACCAGCGCCATTTCCTGCGCCTTGCTGCCCAGCGTGATCTCGTCACCGACGAAGCAGCGACGCGAGGCGATGTTGCACTTCACGCCGTTGACGCGGACATGACCGTGGCTGACCAGCTGCCGCGCAGCCCAGATCGTCGGCGCGAACTTGGCGCGATAGACGATCGCGTCGAGGCGCTGCTCGAGCAGGCCGATCAGGTTCTGGCCGGTGTCGCCCTTCATCCGCGACGCTTCCTGATAGCAGGCCTTGAACTGCTTTTCGGTGACGTCGCCGTAATAGCCCTTCAGCTTCTGCTTGGCGCGCAGCTGGATGCCGAAATCCGACATCTTGCCCTTGCGGCGCTGGCCGTGCTGACCGGGGCCGTATTCGCGCTTGTTGACCGGGCTCTTCGGGCGACCCCAGATGTTTTCGCCCATCCGGCGGTCGAGTTTGTACTTGGCGCTGGAGCGCTTCGACATGATCCATCCTTCAATTGCTGTAACGTTGTCGCCGGTATCGCCTGGCCCGGTCCAACACCGGGCAGGGCTGCCGCTTCACCGACATGCGGAGCCAATTGCGAGAGCGCGCGCCTTTGGCAGAAAGCGCGCGCGAGGTCAAGAATGATGGCAGGCCGTCGCCGACGTGCCCCCTATCGATTCTCCGCCGCATGTTGCCGATACGACGAATCGATCGTCGAGCGCGCGCTGTCGCCATTCTGTTGGTCGATCTGCCGCCATTCGTCACGCGAATGGCAAACGCGCTTTCGGATGATGCTGTCGACGACATCGACGAAGCGACAAACAGGCTTTTCCTTTACAGCGGGCTTGTCCGCATTGTCCGTCTGCTGCGCCGAGGCGGGGACACCGATTCCGGCAATCATGACCGCTAATGCGATGGATTTGATGATCATTCTCGGTCTCCGCCCATCTTTATCGGCACGGTAGCTGCCGCTACGTTTCAGTCAATCGATGGTTGGCTGGACATTGCCCCTGTCCCGACTATCAGGGCGCGCATGACCGATACCATCCTTCCCGGGGAGGCCTGCACGACGATGGCCGAGGTTCGCGCCGGCGTCGATCAGGTCGACCGCGAACTGATCCAGCTCCTCGCGCGGCGCTTCGCCTATATGGACGCCGCCGCGCGCATCAAGCCGGAGCGCGGGCACGTCCGCGACGAGGCGCGCAAGGCGGAGGTGATCGCCAACGCCTGCGCCCATGCCCGTACCGCCGGCCTTCCCGAACCGGTTATTGCCGATCTGTGGGATCAACTCGTCGAGTCGTCGATTGCCTATGAACTCGTCGCGTTCGACAAGCGCTAGGCCGTCCCTCTAGAAGTGGCTGCATCAGCGCGCCTCGAGACGCGCAGCCATTAGGAGGGACCATGACCGACATTACCGACGAGACCGAAGCCGCGATCACGGGCACGACGCCGCGCCGCAATCCCAAGCCCGAGGTCGACCAGATCGGCGGGCGCAAGTTGAAGCCCTCGACGCTGATGATGGGTCACGGCTATGACCCGATGCTGTCGGAAGGATCGCTGAAACCGCCGATCTTCGCCACGTCGACCTTCGTCTTTCCCAATGCCGCCGCGGGCAAGCGCCATTTCGAAGGGATCACCGGCAAGCGGCCGGGCGGCGCCGAGGGCCTGGTCTATTCCCGCTTCAACGGTCCCAACCAGGAAATCCTGGAGGACCGCCTCGGCGTCTGGGAGGATGCCGAGGACGCGTTGAGCTTCTCCTCCGGCATGTCGGCGATCGCCACCTTGTTCCTGGCGATGGTCAAGCCCGGCGACACGATCGTCCATTCGGGTCCGCTCTATGCCGCCACCGAAACGCTGATCGCCCGCGTGCTCGGCAAGTTCGGCGTCCATTTCCTCGACTTCCCCGCCGGCGCCAGCCGCGAGGAGATCGACGCGGTGCTCGCCAAGGCCAATGGCGGCCGCGTCGCCCTCATCTATCTCGAAAGCCCCGCCAACCCGACCAATGCGCTGGTCGATATCCAGGCGGTCGCCGCCAGCCGCGACGCGATCTGGGGCGACAGCGCCGACAAGCCGCCGATCGCGATCGACAACACTTTCCTCGGGCCCCTGTGGCAGAAGCCGCTGAAGCACGGCGCCGACATCGTTGTCTACAGCCTGACCAAATATGCCGGCGGCCATTCCGACCTGGTCGCAGGCGGCGTGCTCGGCACCAAGAAGCATATGGACGTGATCCGCGCGATGCGGAACACGATCGGCACGATCACCGATCCCAACACCGCCTGGATGCTGTTGCGCAGCCTGGAGACGCTCGAACTGCGCATGACCCGCGCCGGCGAGAATGCCGCCAAGGTCTGCGAATTCCTGCGCCAGCATCCGAAGATCGAGAAGGTCGGCTACCTGGGCTTCCTGAAGGACGATGCCCAGGCGGACATCTACAAGCGCCATTGCACCGGCGCCGGCTCGACCTTCTCGCTCTACATCAAGGGCGGTGAGAAGGAGAGCTTCGCCTTCCTCGACGCGCTCAAGATCGCCAAGCTCGCGGTCAGCCTTGGCGGCACCGAAACGCTGGCGAGCCATCCGGCGGCGATGACGCACATCTCGGTCGCCGACAGCCGCAAGCAGGCGTTGGGTATCACCGACAACCTGGTGCGCATCTCGATCGGCGTCGAGGATGCCGACGACCTGATCGCCGACTTCGATGCGGCACTGAAGGCGGTGTAAGCGGCGGCGGCGCCTTCGCTTTCACGTAGAGCGAGGGCGCCCGCCTGCAGGGTCGACCACCTCCGCCGGCGCACCGTATCCCGGGTGGCGAGCCACCGGACTGTGCGACGGCCAGATTCCACGAACAGGACCGGGCGGCCGCTGCCGTCACGCGCGCACGATCCTTGCCGCATAGCAGCCGCGCTTTGCATAATGCGCGTGCAGATAAGCGACATCGGGCCGCTCGAAAAAGCGGCGGATGACGGGGTGGAGGTCGACACCGTCGGCGAGATCGGCCTCCACCATCTCTCCTTCGGCATTGAAGGCGCGAAGCGAGATGGGGCGGCTCAGAATGGCCTCCGGCAGCCGATCGAACAGGTCGAGCGGCTGATGCGATTGCTCGCCCACGAAGATGGCGTGACGGGAACGATAAGGCGTGTCGGCGGGCTGGTGCTCGTAGTTGAGGAGCAGCGCCGTCTCGCCGACCTCCAGGTCACGCACTTCCACCCGGTCAGGATAGCCGGGCTTGCTGTCCACCCGATACCGTCTGGCGCCGAACGCCTCCAGTTGATCGTCCGGCAGGCCGATCAGGTGGTGAAAAAGGGCGGGATCAAGGCCTTGAACTCGAAATGACATGGGAACCTCCATCGCTGACGGAGGGAATAGGGCGATGCCCCGCAGCGCGCTTCCCGGGCCTTGCGCCCAAAAGAGCGGGACGCAGGCTGGCAAGGGGCCGCCTTTCCGAAGGTCGCCGGCCGGCGCTAGCTGCCTCCGCCGCGCACGATTGATGAAGCCGCACCCGCTGGTTTCACCGTCACGCCGCCGCCACGGTCGCCAGATACCGATAGCTCTTCGCCACCGACGCGATCCGCGACCCCGGGAACGGCGGTTCCTGCTCGACGTAGAAGTGGCGTACGCCCGCAGCATAGGCGACCGGCAGGATCTGCGGCCAGGCGATCTTGCCCGATCCGACCTCGGTCGGGTCCTGCCGTGCCTCGAAATTGGGCCGGGTCGAGGGCTTGATGTCCTTGACGTGCATCTGCGTGAAGCGGCCAGGGTGCGCCTTCAACAGCGCGATCGGGTCCTTGCCCGCGGCGGCGACCCAGCCCACGTCCATCTCGAACGCCACCGTCTTGGGGTCGGTCTCGGCGAGAAGGATATCGAAGCCGGTGGAACCGCCCGCCGGCGCGAAGCTGAAATTGTGGTTGTGATAGCCGACCCGCAGGCCGTGCGGCGCCAGCGCCTTTGCCTGGGCGTTGAGGAATGCGGCGGTGCGGTGCCAGTCGTCGAGCAGCATCGCCTTGCCCGAGGCGCGGAACGCGTCGCCCGCGTTGGTCTCGGCGGGGGGCCGGAAATCGGTGGGGAACAGCGGGATCGGCAGCACGACGTCGGTCACGCCGATCACGTGCATGGCGCGGATCAGCGCGTCGTGGTTGGCGAAGCTGGGGCCGTTGCCGCGATCGACCGGCTGGATATGCGCGCTGGTGCAGGTGAGACCGTGCGCATCGAACGCGCGCTTCAGCTCGGCGGCGCTGCGGCCGTGGAACCCCGCCATCTCCACCGACCGGAAGCCGATCCGCGCCAGCTTGGCCAGCGTGCCGTCGAAATCGCGGTCGAGATCGGGATCGAGCGTGTAAAGCTGCACCCCGATCGGCAGGTCGTGCGCAGCAAAGAACGGCCGCGCCGCCGCGCGCGCCGTCCGCCCCACGAACGCAGCGCCCGACAGCGCCAGCCCGGCGCCCAGCAAGTCGCGACGGTTCATGCCCTCTCCCTTTTTTCCCGGCCATGGCAATGGCGAGGCCGCCTTGTCCGAGTATAAGGCTATCACGCCACATGGAGAGGGGGGAGCGAAATCATGGCATTACGATCGATACTGCTGGCCGGGGCGATGCTGGCGACCGGCGCGGCGCCGGCGCCTGGCACCCCGGCGCGACCGGCGATCACCGGCATTTCCCATCTCGCGGTCTACAGCGCCGATCCGGCGGCCTCGGCGCGGTTCTACACGGCGTCGCTCGGTGCCCGACGCGGCCCGGACCCCGAGAACAGCCGGGGCGCGCGCTATTATTTCAGCCCCACGCAGTTCGTCGAGGTGTTGCCGCTGCCCGCCGGCCACGGCCTCGACCGGCTGGCGCATGTCGCCTATCAGACCAGCGACGCCGCGGCGATGCGTGCGTATCTCGCCGCGCATGGCGTGACCGTTTCGGCGGTCGCGCAGGGCGATGGCTCGCGCTGGGTCACCACGCATGATCCCGAAGGCAACACCGTCCAGTTCGTCGAGACCACCAGCCCGGTCCCCGCGGTGGAGGGCGCGATCAGCACGCACATGATCCACGCCGGCTATATGGTGCACGATCGCGCGGCGGAGGATCGCTTCTACCGCGATCTGCTGGGATTCCGCCCCTATTGGTACGGCGCGATGAAGGCAGGTGCGGTCGACTGGGTGTCGCAGCAGGTGCCCGACGGCCATGATTGGCTGGAATACATGCTGGTCGGCCCCGGTTCGACGACGCCGCTTGACCACATCGACCATAACGAACTCGGCGTGCTCGACCACCTGTCGCTCGGCGTGACCAACATGGAGGCGGCGGTGACAACGCTGATCAACGGCGATCGGCTCCGCCCGCGCCACGACGGCCCGCAGATGGGGCGCGACGGGAAGTGGCAGGCCAACCTCTACGATCCCGACGGCACGCGCGTCGAGCTGATGGAATTCCAGCCGGTGACGAAACCCTGCTGCTCGCCGTTCACGGCGGCCAGCCCGAAACAGTAACGCGACGCCCGCCCAAGGGGGGGGTCAGCCGCCGCCGATCCCCTCGACGATCGTGCCGCTGCCGGCGCAGACCGGGCAGGTCTCGCCATCGACGCGGCCGCTGCCGCCGCACCGCGGGCAGACGTTCTCGCCGGTGCCAGGCGTGCCGGGCGCCGCCTCATCGCCGGGGGCGGTCGGTTGGGGGGTCGTATCGTCGGCCATCGTCGCTCTCCTCGCTCGCTCAACCGGCGAGGCGCGCGTTGGCTCCGTCAGCCGTCGCCGACGCGCTCGATATCGGCGCCGACCGCCGACAATTTCTCCTCCAGCCGCTCGTAGCCGCGGTCGAGGTGATAGACGCGGCTCACCTGCGTCTCGCCGTCGGCGGCGAGGCCGGCCAGGATCAGGCTCATCGACGCGCGCAGATCGGTCGCCATCACCGGGGCGCCGATCAGCTTGTCGACGCCGCGCACCACCGCGGTGCGCCCGCGCACCTGGATGTCGGCGCCCATGCGGGTCAGTTCGGGCACATGCATGTAGCGGTTTTCGAAGATCGTCTCGGTCAGCACGCTGGCGCCCTTGGCGCGGCACAGCATCGCCATCAGCTGCGCCTGCATGTCGGTGGCGAGGCCGGGATAGGGCGCGGTCGACAGCGTCAGCGGCTCGATGCCGTTCTTCGCCTCGACATAGACGCTGTCCTTGCGCTCCTCGACGGTGATGCCTGCCGCGACCAGCGCATGCAGCGTCGCGCGCATGTCGTCCGCCTCGGCACCGACCAATTCCAGCGCGCCGCCGGTGATCGCCGCGGCGCAGGCATAGCTGCCCGCCTCGATCCGGTCCGGCATCACGCGATAGGTGGCGCCATGCAGCCGGTCGCGGCCTTCGATCTCCAGCGTCTCGGTGCCGATGCCGCTGATCGACGCGCCCATCGCCACCAGGCAATTGCACAGGTCGACGATCTCGGGTTCACGCGCGGCATTCTCGATCCGCGTGCCGCCCTTGGCGGTTACCGCCGCCATCACCGCATTCTCGGTGGCACCGACCGACACGACCGGGAACGACACCCGCCCACCGGGCAGCCGCCCGCCCGGCGCGGTCGCCTTGACGTAGCCGGCGGCGAGCTCGATCTCCGCGCCCATTTCGGCAAGCGCCTTCAGATGCAGATCGATCGGCCGGTTGCCGATCGCGCAGCCGCCGGGCAGCGACACCGTCGCTTCACCGGCACGGCCGACCAGCGGGCCGAGCACCAGGATCGAGGCGCGCATCTTGCGCACGATGTCGTAGGGCGCTTCGGTGGCGGTCAGCCGCCCCGCGCGGATCGTCATCACCCGCCCGAAATCCTCAGGCCGCGCGCCCTCGACCTGGGTCGACGCGCCGAGCTGATTGAGCAGGTGGCCGAAGCTGTCGACATCGGCCAGCCGCGGCAGGTTGCGCAGCGTCAGCGGCTCGTCGGTCAGCAACGCGCAGGGCATCAGCGTCAGCGCAGCGTTCTTGGCACCGGAGATGGGAAGGCGGCCGGCGAGGCGATGGCCGCCGCGAATGAGAATGCGATCCATCCGACCGGCTTCTAGCCCGTCGCTGCCGCTGCGCAAGGCCGCGCCGGCCTGTTCGTTCGCCCGATTGATCGATTTTAATGCGAGCGCTCCCGCGCCCTGCTTTGACGCCACAGTCATAGGGGGTATCCGAGTGCCGGTAAGCTGCTTCGCCGCAAGGCTCAACGATCTGATCGGCCTGAGCCCGGCGGAACGCGCGACGCTAGATAAACTGGAGGAGCGTGAGCGGCATGTGCGCCGCGGCGCGGTACTGGTGCGCGAACGCGACCCCTCGAGCGAATTGTTCATCCTGCGCGCGGGCACGATGATCAGCTATGTACTGCTCGACAACGGCAGCCGGCAGATCCTGCGCTTCCTGTTCCCGGGCGACCTGCTCGCGACCTCCGGCCTCGTCTATCGCCATGCGCAGGAGAACATTGCGGCGCTGACCGATTGCACCGTCAGCCCGTTCGACAGGATGGCGCTCAGCCGCATGATGGTCGATCACCCGCGCCTCGGCGCGCTGCTGATCGTCTACAAGCAGATCGAGCGGATGACGCTGACCGACCGCCTCGCCGCGCTCGGCCGCACCCCGGCCAAGGCGCGCGTCGCCGCCATCCTGCTGGAGATTCGCAGCCGCCGCCGAATGGGCGACGAGTCGATCGGTGACCGCTTCGCCCTCGGCCTGACGCAGGAGGAGATCGGCGACGCCACCGGCCTCACCTCGGTTCACGTCAACCGCATGTTTCGCCAGCTCGAAGAGGAGGAACTGATCGCGCGCGACAATGGCTCGGTGACGATCCTGGACGAACAGGCGCTGGTCCGTACCGCGAATTTCGTCGATCGTTACCGCGGGCTCGATCTCAGCTGGCTGCCGCCGGCACGCTGAAGCGAAGCGGCACGGCGTAGCGCCAAGGCGTCAGCTCAGGCCTTTTCCAGCGTGCATTGCAGCGGGTGCTGGTTCTGCCGGGCGAAATCGACGACCTGGCTTACCTTGGTCTCGGCGACTTCGTAGCTGAACACGCCGCACACGCCCACGCCCTTCTGGTGGACGTGCAGCATCACCCGCGTCGCGTCCTCGATCGACATGCGGAAGAAGCGCTGCAGGCACAGCACGACGAACTCCATCGGCGTGTAGTCGTCGTTGAGCATCAGCACGCGGTACGGCGTCGGCTTCTTGGTGCGGGTACGCGTGCGCGTGGCGAGGCCGGTGCCTGCGGCGCCGTCGTCGTCCTCGTCACCGGCATCGGGGCCGGCCGCCATCGAAGTTAGGGGTAGCAGCGACATGGTAGGCCGAAAATATGGCATCGCGGCCGCCCGGGGCAAGGGGGTGCGCAGTGCTGCGCCCCGCTTTTCTGGTAAACGGCCCGGATGCTTGCGCCCAAGACGCAGCGTCATGAACGAAGGGGGCGGCCGCCTTCCGGCGACCACCCCCTCGCTGAAATCGGATCGAATCGCGGGTTACGCGGCGACCTTCATCTTGTCGGCGGCAACCGCGGCGCGGTTCGACAGCGGCTGGGCGATCTCGCCAGCGAGCTTCAACATCGACTCGGTGTTCTTCGAGGTCTCGGCGACCAGCGAATCGAACGCCGAACGGACATAATCGCTCTGCAGCTTGAACAGCTCGGTCGGCGACTTCACGCTGGCGAACGACTTCATCGCGGCGGTCGCATGCTCGAACGACTTGCGGCCGTACTCGGCGGCTTCCTGGCCGAGCGACTCGAAGCCCTTGGCGGCGATGCGAGTCGATTCGACCACCGCCTCGACATTGCCCTTGGCGAAATCGTTCATCTCTTCGAACATCTTGGAGCCACGCTCCATCGCCGACTTGGCGCGATCGTTGAAGTCGATGAACAGGCCCTGCGCGCGATCGGCGCCGGTCTTCATCGCATCAGCGGCATTGCGGGCGGTTTCTTGAGCCTTGGTGGTGGTGTCTTCCATCGTGTCGGTTCCCTTGGATGCGGTGGCCGCCGCCTCGGCTGCAGCGGAGCGGACGGTTTCGGTTACGGCGTTGGTCGGCTTGGCTTCTGCGGGCGCGGCGGGCTCTTTCGCCACGGCTTGATGCCGCGGCGCGGTCGTTTCGCGCGGAGGAGCAATGGGCGCGTCCGTCTTCGCCGCTGCCGGCTCGGCGGCGGGCTTGGTCGGCGCCTTGCGCTTGGCGCGCGGGGCGACGGCCTTGGTCACCTGCTTGGCTGCGGTCTCCGGCTTGGGGCCTTTGCTCGCCATGACTGATCCCGACTCCTCGCTCATTGCTGCGATGCACAAATAAGGCATGGTTGCCGCAATTGCAAGGAAATTGTGCGCCGCAGCATTACCGCTAAAGCGACGGCACTCTCGGGTGAGTCATTGATAATCCGTCTTTCTTTATCGCTGCCGCACGTAGCTCCCCGGCGCCGGCTCGATCGCAGGAAGAGTACCACCTCCGGGCACGCGCGCACCTTTCGCCGCGACCTCACGTCCGCCCTGGTCGCGCAGCCAGGCGATCCAGTCGGGCCACCAACTGCCCTTGGTCTCGGTCGCGCCGGCGATGAACTCGGCCAGCGACGCGACCGGCGCATCGTTGGTCCAATATTGGTATTTGCCCGCCGCCGGCGGGTTGACCACGCCGGCGATATGGCCCGAGCCGGCGAGCACGAACTTCAGCGGACCGGTGAAATGGTGCGTGATCTTCCACACGCTCTCGGCCGGCGCGATATGGTCGTCGCGCCCCGCCTGGATGTAAGTCGGTGTCTTGACCGCGCCGAGGTCGATCGGCGTGCCGGCAACCGCCAGCGCGCCGGGCCGCACCATCAGATTGTCGCGGTAGAAGTCGGTCAAATAGCTCAGATGCCATTTCGCCGGCAGGTTGGTGGTGTCGCCGTTCCAGAACAGCAGGTCGAACGGCGCATAGTCCTGACCCAGCAGATAGTTGTTGGTGACGTAATTCCAGATGAGGTCACGCCCGCGCAGCAGGTTGAACGTCGCCGCCATGTAGCGCCCGTCGAGGAAGCCCTCGGGCGACAGCGCCTCCATCATCTTCAGCTGCTCGTCGTCCACGAACAGCTTCAGGTCTCCGGAATGTGCGAAATCGACCTGCGCGGTGAAGAAGGTCGCGCTCTTCACCCGCGCCGATTGCCCGCGCGCGGCGAGCACCGCCAGCGTCGCGGCGAGCGTCGTGCCGGCGACGCAATAGCCGATGGCGTGCACGCCCTCGACACCCAGCAGGTCGCGGATCGTGTCGATCGCGTCGATCTGGCCGTGCTCGACATAATCGTCGAGCACGACGTCCTTCATCGATGCGTCGGCCGATTTCCACGAGACGACGAACACCGTCAGCCCCTGGTCGACCGCCCATTTGATGAAGCTCTTCTCAGGCCGCAGGTCGAGGATGTAATAGCGGTTGATCCACGGCGGAAAGATCACCAGCGGCGTTTCCAGCACCTTGTCGGTGGTCGGTTCATACTGGATCAGTTCGTAGAGCGGCGTGCGCTTGACCACCTTGCCCGGCGTCACCGCGACGTTGCGCCCCACCTCGAATGCCTCCGCATCGGTATGGGTCAGCTGCCCCCGGCCGAGGTCGGCCATCATGTTCTGCAGCCCCTTGAGCAGGTTCTCGCCGCGCGTTTCCAGCGTCTTCTGGATCACCAACGGATTGGTCGCCGGGAAATTGCTCGGGCTCATCGCGTCGACGAAGTTCTGCGCGGCAAAGCGCAATTGCTCCTTCTGCCGCGGCTCGACGCCCTCCAGCGCCTCGACGCCGCGCAGGATATGGTCGGCGATCAACAGGTAGCTCTGGCGGATCCAATCGAACACCGGGTTCTCGCGCCATTCGGGTGCCTGGAAGCGCCGGTCGGGCTTGCCCGCGTCGGCGCTCCCGCTGGCCGCTTCCGGCATCACGAAGCGCTGCCACAGCTTCATGCTGTCGGCCCAGAAAGCCTGTGCGCGGTCCATCGTCGCCTTGTCGGTGAAGCCGGGGATGATCGGCAGTGCCGGCGCCTGCTGCAGCGTCTCCAGCCCCGCCTCCAGCATCATCTGCTGCGCGCGGCCCATCACCCAGGTCCAGTGCTGCATGTCCTCCAGCGTCGGAATTGCCGCCTGCGGTCGCGCGTCGTCGTCGGCCAATCTCATCTCCTCTGGCAAGCGCCTGGGCACACCCATATAGTGAATGATCGAGCCGGCGCGAATGTCCGTGCCGAAAGGAGCCGATCGCTTGTCCGACGAATTCTACCGCATCCGCCGCCTGCCTCCCTATGTCATTGCCGAGGTGAACGGCATGCGGGCAGCGGCGCGCGCGGCCGGCGAGGACATCATCGACCTCGGCATGGGCAATCCCGACCTGCCGCCCCCGCAGCACGTCATCGACAAATTGTGCGAGGTCGCGCGCAAGCCCGACGCGCATGGCTATTCGCAGTCGAAGGGCATTCCCGGCCTGCGCCGGGCCCAGGCGAATTATTACGGCCGCCGCTTCGGCGTCGATCTCGATCCCGAGAGCGAGGTGGTCGTCACCATGGGGTCGAAGGAGGGGCTGGCCAGCCTCGCCACCGCGATCACCGCGCCCGGCGACGTGGTCCTGGCGCCCAACCCGAGCTATCCCATCCACACCTTCGGCTTCATCATCGCGGGCGCCACCATCCGCAGCGTGCCGACCACGCCCGACGAGCATTATTTCGAAAGCCTCGAGCGCGCGATGGCCTATACCGTACCGCGCCCCAGCGTGCTGGTGCTCAACTATCCGTCGAACCCGACCGCCGAGGTGGTGGATCTCGCCTTCTACGAACGCGTCGTCGCCTTCGCCAAGGAGCAGGGGCTTTGGCTGCTCAGCGACCTCGCCTATTCCGAACTTTATTACGACGGCCAGCCGACGCCCTCGATCCTGCAGGTAAAGGGCGCGAAGGACGTCGCGGTCGAGTTCACCTCGCTCAGCAAGACCTATTCGATGGCTGGGTGGCGGATGGGCTTCGCGGTCGGCAACAAGACGCTGATCGCGGCGATGACGCGGGTGAAGTCATACCTCGACTATGGCGCCTTCACCCCGATCCAGGCGGCGGCCTGCGCGGCGCTCAACGGGCCGCAGGATATCGTCGAGAAGAACCGCCAGCTCTACCACAAGCGGCGCGACGTCATGGTCGAAAGCTTCGCGCGGGCCGGGTGGGAAATCCCCTCGCCGCGCGCCTCGATGTTCGCCTGGGCGCCGCTGCCGCCGGCCTGCGCGCATTTAGGCAGCCTTGAGTTCTCCAAACAATTGCTCACCCATGCGAAGGTCGCGGTCGCGCCTGGGGTCGGCTATGGAGAGAACGGTGAAGGCTTCGTCAGGATCGCGATGGTGGAAAATGAACAGCGACTGCGCCAGGCGGCGCGCAACGTGAAGCGCTATCTGCAGAGCATGGGGGTAAATACCCCGGCCGCGCAGTCGAGCTGAGCGGCGGATGTTCCTGTTCCGGGGCGTCGAGAGCCATCCCCGGTCGTTCGTCAAGGCGGTGACCTGGCGGGCGCTGGGCAGCATCGACACCTTCATTCTGAGCCTGATCTATACCGGCAGCACCGGTGCGGCAGGCGCCATCGCCGGCACCGAGGTGTTCACCAAGATCTTCCTGTTCTATTTCCACGAACGGATCTGGTCGTTGATCCGCTGGGGCCATTTGCGCCCGGACGAAGCCGCTGTCGAAGCGATGGAGGCCGACGACGCGGATTGAAGGGCAGCGCGGAGGTGCGGTCAGGTAGCGCAGCGGAACAAGCGCGGCCCCTGATGCCTTGCAAGCCCCTCGTCCGCGGCCGTCATCCCGCGCAGGCGAGACGTCTGCGAAGCAGAACGTCACCCCGGGCTTGTTCCGGGGTCACCGTTTCGCACACTCCCAAGCCGCTGACTTCGCTGAAAAGCGGATGCCGGAACAAGCCCGGCATGACGGGCGGTGCGGCCGTTCCGGCGCTTTCGCAGAGGTCTCGCGCAGCCGGGAATCCCGAAGCATCAGCGCCTCGATCCGTCGCCACGTCAGGCGGCCGGGTTCCTGCTTCGCAAAGCGTGTGCACAAGAGTCCGTCACCTCGGACTTGTCCCGAGGACCATCGTTTCGCGCACGCATAACCCAATGGCTTTGCGGAGCCGTGGATGCCGGGACGAGTCCGGCATGACGGCGCAAGCAACCGCCCTGGGGACGTTGGCAGCGCCTGGCCTCGCGGGGATTATGCAGGCGTTGACCGGCCTGAGCCGACTGGACGCCTCTGGCCCAAGGCCGCCAGCAGTTCCCATCTTTCAGCAGTTCGTTTTCCCAATCGGCCGGGCAGTGCCGACTAGCCACGCAATGCCCTCACCGATCCCCAGTCAAAATCAGCCGTAAGCGACAACCGCCGCAGCGGGTCACCCCTCGACGACCGTATTCGCTGCCACGCCGTCTGTACCAGCAACGGCACCGCGGGTCCGCGCAACCAGCCGCGGGGCTTGCGTGCGCGGCGGGCGGATAGCTTCCTCGCCGCTGGCGCCCGATTGTTCAAGAAAGCGCGCAAGCGCACGCGTCCGAGCCATTCCCCTCGCCCTCCAAACTCGTCACGGAACGGCCCGGCTTCGCCGATACCGCTACAGTGCCAGTCCGCGCCCCTGCCCGGCCGCCCGGTGGCAGTGATTCCTGGATGCCGATATGAGGGCTCCTGCCATCGGATCGGTGGCAGAACGGATCTAGCGCGGGCTCAACGAGCAGGAAATCGGATAGCTCCAGAACGGCAGTAATTTTTTTGCTCACAGCCTGGAGAGTGTCGCCTCGTCGCGCTCGCCCGCGAACAGCCCGTCCAGCACGCGGACGAATGGCGCCGCCGCTTCGACGGAAGGTGCCGCCGCCTCGAACAGCGTCATTGACGAGCGCAGCTTGACCGCGTCGATGCCGCCCATGATCTCCGCCGCGCTGCGCCGTCCGGCGTGTGACGCCACCGCCTCGGCCGCCTCGATCAATCGCGGCGCGAGCACCGGGTGCGCCAGATAAGCCGCCGCCTCGACGCGATCGCGAATCGCATAGCGGCGCGCCATGTCGCTGTGTCCCAACCCGGCGATCTGCGGAAAGACGAACCACATCCAATGGCTGCGCTTCGCCCCGGCGCGCAGTTCGGCCAGCGCCTGCGGATAGACCCCCTGCTGCGCCGCGACGAAGCGATCGAGGTCGCTCACCGCTCGCGCACCGCCAGGCCGTGCGCCAGCAGGTCGGCGGCCGCATCGGCAACCGCCGCCGGGCTCTGATCCTCATCCCAGACGCCGAATCGCAGCCCCAGAAACACGTTCATCCCCATCATCGCCCAGGCATGGACCTCCGACACATCGGCTCGTACCTCGCCGCGCGCAGCCGCCGTCGACAGACGTTGCGGGATGCGATCGGCCGTGGAGGTATAATGATCGCGGAAGCTCTCGGGATCCACGAACTCCGCCTCGTCAATGATGCGATAGATTTCCTTGTGGTCGCGCACGAAGGCCAGGAATTCCATCAGCCCCGCCCGTTCGGCGCTCAGCTGGTCCGGCGCCTCGCGCAGGACCGGCGCCACGCGGTCGCGCACCTGCGCCGACATGTCGCGGACCAGCGCGCGGAACACCGCGTCCTTCGAATCGAAATAGGTGTAGAACGTGCCCAGGGCGACGCCGGCGCGCCGGGTGATCCCGCTGATCGAGCCGTCGTGAAAGCCCTTGTCGCCGAACTCCGCCGCCGCCGCATCGAGCAGCGCGCGCAGCGTCTTGCGCCCGCGCTCGGTTCGCGGCGTTTTCCCGGCGCTGGCCATGTCGCCTGCCGGCGCCCCCGAGGGGCCCTCGCCCGCCATCAACATCCTCCCCGATCAAACCAAGTTGAAACCTGGTTCAGGTTTCAGTAGAGTTTCGTCATCCGATGCACAACCCCGGCCACATGGGGGGTGCCACAGGAGGGGAGGTTCGATTCGATGTCACGCCTGACTTGTGTCCGCGCGCTCATGTCTTCGGGTGCCGCGCTACTCGCCGTCGCTGCTGCGCCAGCCTTCGCCCAGGACGCCGCCGGCGGGCAGACGCCGCCTCCCGACGTGCAACAGCCGACCACCGCCAGCGAGCAGGACCAGGGCAGCCAGGCCGCCGACGCCAGCGGCGCCGCCGACATCGTCGTCACCGCCCGGCGCCGTAGCGAGCGGCTGCTCGACACGCCGATCGCGGTCACCGCGTTCACCGGCGCGGCGCTGGAGAAACAGGGCGCGACCGACATCACCGACCTCGGCCAGACGACGCCCAACGTCACGCTGGAGCCGTCGCGCGGCACCAATTCGACGCTCACCGCCTTCATCCGCGGCGTCGGCCAGCAGGACCCGGTGCCGGGCTTCGAGGCGGGCGTCGGGGTCTATCTCGACGACGTCTATCTGAACCGCCCGCAAGCCGCGGTGCTCGACATCTACGACGTGCAGCGCATCGAGATTCTGCGCGGGCCGCAGGGGACGCTTTACGGCCGCAACACGATCGGCGGCGCGATCAAATACGGGACGGCGCGGCTACCCGACCATCTCGAGGTAAAGGCCAAGGCGACCTACGGCAGCTATAACGAAGCCGATGGCGTGGTGACGGTCAGCACGCCGCTGAGCGACATGTTCCGCGTCGGCGCATCGGTCGCCCGGCTGAGCCACGACGGGTTCGGCGAGAACACCTATCTCGGCATCGACAATTACAACAAGGACATCTGGGCCGCGCGGGGCACGATCGAGATGGGCCGCTATGGCAGCGGCACCTTCATCCGCATCAACGGCGACTTCACGCACGACAAGTCGAACGCGCGCAACGGCCACCGCCTGTTCCCCGACTTCGTCACCGGCGCGGTGCCGCCCGGCAACGTCTACGATACCCAGGCCGGGCTCAACAATCCGAAGGAAGACGTCCAGGCCGGCGGCATCGCGATGACCGCGCAGGCCGAACTCAGCGATCACATCACCGTCAAGAGCATCAGCGCCTGGCGCAAGGACAGGTCCTACACCCCGATCGATTTCGATGCCGAGCCGGTGCAGGACGTTGACGTCCCCGCGGTCTATCGCAACGAGCAGATCAGCCAGGAATTCCAGCTGCTCTATTCGAGTTCGAAGCTGAATGGCGTATTCGGCTATTATTATCTCGATGCCGACGCCTCGACGGCGTTCGACGTGCTGCTGTTCCCGACCGGTGACCTGCTGAAACTGCCGGGGTTGAACGCCTATACTGCCGGCGACGTACGCACCAGCACCTCGTCCTTCTACGGCGACTTCACCTACAATTTCACCGATCGCCTGAGCCTGGAGGTCGGCGGCCGCTACACCTGGGACGAGCGCAAGTCGCACATCGTCAAGCAGACCAAGATCGGCGGCACCTCGCCGCAATTCGGTGGCGACGCCATCGTCATCGCCACCGCCACCGATTTCCGCGGGCGCGCGCTGTTCCGCCGCTTCACGCCGCGCGTCTCGCTCAATTTCCAGGCGACGCCGAACAACCTGTTCTACGCCAGCTATTCGCAGGGCTTCAAAGGCGGCGGCTTCGATCCGCGCGGCAGCGCCGCGGCCGCGCCCGATACCAACCACAATGGCGTCCACGACTATCAGGAGGTTTACGATTTCCTGCTGTTCAAGCCGGAGAGCGTGAACAGCTACGAAGTCGGCTGGAAGGCCGCGCTGTTCGACCGCCGTCTGACCTTCGCGCTCGACGGCTTCTATGCCGATTACAAGGACGTGCAGATCCCGGGCTCGATCGGTTACGACACCAATGGCGACGGGGTGAACGATACCTTCATCGGCATCACCACCAACGCCGCCAAGGCGACGCTGAAGGGCATCGAGTTCGAAGGCAACGCCATCCTGGCGCGCGATTTCGCCGGCCAGGGATCGTCGATCAGCCTCGCCGCGACGGCCGGCTATCTCGACGGCAAATACGACAAGTATATCGACAACTTCGGCAATGACGTCGCCAACCAGCGCGCCATCCAGAACACGCCGAAATGGACGGCGTCGGGCACGCTCGGCGCGACGCTACCCATCGGGTCGAGCACGCTCGATGTCTCGACCACCGTTTCCTATCGCAGCTTCACGCATCAGTTCGAAACGCCGATCCCGTGGCTCGACCAGCCAGCCTATGCGCTATGGGATGCGAACCTGACCTACAGCTTCGCCGGCGATCGCTATTCGATCGGCGTCCACGCCAAGAACATCCTCGACAAACGCTACATCACGTCGGGCTACAATTACGTCAGCCAGAACGCCAACGGCACCTATTCGTCGACGCTGGGGCTGCACGGCGTCGCCACCGCCTTCTACGGCAATCCGCGCCAGGTGCTGCTGACCGCCACTGCCAAGTTCTGAGGCTGCTCCTGGAGGGGGAAGCCTACGATCGGGCGGAGAGCGCTCATCACAGAGCCACCACCCCGGCGAAGGCCGGGGTGGTGCTTCAGGAACGACGGATCATGCTCTAGAGGCTGCCGATGACCACCGATCGCCCTTCGCCCTCCACCAGCCCCGGCTATCGCCGGCTCGTCCTGGCCATGCTGCTGGTGGTCTACACCTTCAACTTCCTCGACCGGCAGATCCTCGGCATCCTCGCGCCGGCGATCAAGGCGGACCTGCACCTGACCGACGCCGAGTTCGGCGCCGTCGGCGGCCTCGCTTTCGCGATGCTCTATTCGGTGCTCGGCGTCCCGCTCGCCTATCTGGCGGACCGCACGAGCCGCAGCTGGGTGATCACCGGCAGTCTGGCGGTTTGGAGCGCCTTCACCGCGCTATGCGGCACGGCGACTGGGGTGGGCCAG
>JBQCHA010000139.1:0-7841 GCA_051955175.1 Sphingomonas sp. | reverse complement strand
GACGCCATCGCCGCCGCGATCGGCGCGGCCCGGCCCGAAGACAGCGTGCTGCTCGCCGGCAAGGGGCATGAGCAAGGCCAGATCGTCGGCGACCTGGTGCTGCCGTTCGACGACGTGACCGTGGCGCGGGAGGCGGCGGCGTGAGGGGGAGCGGGACATTATCCCCCTCCCGCAGGCGGGAGAGGGAGCATGACGAATCTCTGGACCGCCGCCGAGATCGCCGCCGCCACCAACGGCACGGCCTCGGCCGACTTCACCTGCAATGGTGTTACCTTCGACTCGCGTGAAGTCGGTCCCGGCGACCTGTTCATCGCGCTGAAGGGCGAGACGACCGACGGGCACAACTTCCTCGACCAGAGCTCCGAGCGGGGAGCTGCGGGTGCGGTGGTCAGCATAGCGACCCCGCACCCGCATGTGCTGGTCGCCGACACGACCGCCGCGCTCGACGATCTCGGCCGCGCATCGCGCGTGCGTACCGCGGCGAAGGTGATCGGCGTCACCGGCTCGGTCGGCAAGACCGGCACCAAGGAGGCGCTGTACGCCGCGCTCGACCGGGTAGAGCCGGGCTGCGCGCACCGTTCGCTCAAGAGCTACAACAACCACACCGGCGTCCCGCTGAGCCTTGCCCGCATGCCGCGCAACACGCGCTTCGGCGTGTTCGAGATGGGCATGAACCACGCCGGCGAGCTGGCACAGCTCACCCGGCTGGTCCGTCCACATGTCGCGCTGGTCACCGCGATCGCCCCGGCGCACACCGAGTTCTTTCCCGACGAAAGCGCCATCGCCGACGCCAAGGGCGAGATCTTCCAGGGGCTCGAGCCCGGCGGCACCGCGATCGTGCCGTTCGACAGCCCCCATCGCGACCGGCTGATCGCCGCGGCCCGGCCGCATGCGGCGGAGATCGTCACCTTCGGCGTCGGGCAAGGCGCCGACGTGCGCGCGATCGATACGATGCGCACCGATCGCGGTACCTTCGTCACCGCGCGGCTCGGCGACGAGGAATTGAGCTACACCGTCTCCCAATTCGGCGCGCATTGGGTATCCAACTCGCTCGCCGTGCTGGCGGCGGTGCGGGCGGTGGGCGGCGACCTTGCGCTCGCCGGGCTGGCGCTGGCCGAACTCGGCGGCATCGCCGGGCGCGGCGCGCGGGTGCACGTGCCCGTCGGCGGTGGCGAGGCGCTGGTGATCGACGAAAGCTACAACGCCAACCCGGTGTCGATGGCGGCGACGCTCGCCGTGTTCGCCGACGAGAAGGCGGGCCGCAAGATCGCCGTGCTGGGCGACATGTACGAACTCGGCGCGCAGAGCCGTGCCTATCACGAAGGGCTCGCCGGGCCGGTGAAGGCCAGCGGCGCCCAGACGGTCATTCTCGTCGGTGAAGCGATGGGCGCGCTCGCGAACAAGCTTGAGGGCGAGGTCGATTTCGTCCATGTGCCCGACGCGCAAACCGCGCGCGACCGGCTGCAGGCGATGCTGGCGCCAGGGGACGCGGTTCTCATCAAGGGTTCGAATGGAGTGGGCCTCGCCGCGGTCGTGTCCGGGCTGGCGAGTGGAAAGACATAAATGCTGTATTGGATCGCGGAACACCTGCACTTCGCCGGGTTGCTCAACCTCATCAGGTATCTGAGCTTCCGCACCGGCGGCGCCGTCGCCACCGCCTTGTTCCTCGGTCTGCTGGTCGGCCCCCGCTTCATCGGCTGGCTGCGCATCCGCCAGGGCAAGGGCCAGCCGATCCGCGACGACGGCCCGCAAAGCCACCTCGCCAAGCGCGGCACGCCGACGATGGGCGGGCTGATGATCCTGACCAGCCTGGTCGTCTCGATGCTGATCTGGATGGACTTCGCCAATCCCTACGTCTGGGCTTGCCTGTTCGTCACCCTGGGCTTCGGCGCGATCGGCTTCCTCGACGATTACGATAAGGTGACCAAGGCGAGCACCAAGGGCGTCTCGGGCCGCACCCGGCTGCTCGCCGAGTTTATCATCGCCGGGGTCGCCGCGGCACTGATCACGCATGAGAACGGCACGCACCTCTACCTGCCGTTCGTCACCGGCATCTCGCTCGATCTCGGCTATTTCTACATCGCGTTCGCGGCGTTCGTGATCGTCTCCTTCGGCAATGCGGTGAACCTCACCGACGGGCTCGACGGCCTCGCCACCATGCCGGTGATCATCGCCGCGGTGGCGTTCATGATCATCGCCTATCTGGTCGGCAACGTGAAGTTCGCCGACTATCTGGGCATCCCGCATGTCGAGGGCGCGGGCGACCTTGCCATCTATTGCGGCGCGATCGCAGGCGCCGGGCTCGCCTTCCTCTGGTTCAATGCGCCGCCGGCCGCGGTGTTCATGGGCGACACCGGCAGCCTTGCGCTCGGCGGCGCGCTCGGCGCGATCGCGGTGACCGCGCATCACGAGATCGTGCTGGCCATCATCGGCGGCCTGTTCGTCGTCGAGGCCTTGTCGGTGGTGATTCAGGTGTTCTTCTACAAGCGTACCGGCAAGCGCGTGTTCCGCATGGCGCCGATCCACCATCATTTCGAACAATTGGGCTGGAGCGAGCCGACCGTGGTGATCCGGTTCTGGATCATCGCGCTGGTGCTGGCGCTCGCGGGCCTGTCGACGTTGAAGCTCAGGTGATCACGAGCACAGCCTGGCGCGGCAAACGCTACGCGGTGCTGGGGCTGGCACGATCCGGCGCCGCGACGGTACGTGCGCTCGTCGCGAGCGGTGCGGCGGTGGTGGCGTGGGATTCCGATGCGGCGAAGCGCAACGCGATCCTCCCCGGAACGGGGAGGGGGAGCGCCGGCGAAGCCGGTGGTGGAGGGGGGCATGCCACGGACGATTCGTCTGCGGCGAGCCCCCTCCACCAGCCTTCGGCTGGTCCCCCTCCCCTTGCAGGGGAGGATTTGATCATTGCCGACCTCGAAACGATTGGCCTCGCCGGCTTCGATGGCGTCATCGTCTCGCCCGGCGTGCCGCTCAACACGCACCCGATCGCCGCGCGGGCACGCACCGCCGGCGTGCCCATCATCGGCGACATCGAGCTGTTCGCCCAGACGCGCGCCGAACTGCCAGCCCACAAGGTGGTCGGTATTACGGGCACCAACGGCAAGTCGACCACGACGGCGCTGATCCACCACATCCTGGAGACCGCCGGCATTCCCGCGCGTCTCGGCGGCAATATCGGTCTGCCGATCCTGGGGCAGGAGCCGCTGACCGAAGGCGGGGTCTATGTGCTCGAACTGTCGAGCTACCAGATCGACCTGACGCAGACTCTCGATTGCGACGTCGCGATCCTGCTCAACATCACCCCCGATCATCTCGACCGCTATGCCGATTTCCAGGCCTATGCCGACAGCAAGGCGCGGCTTTTCGAAATGCAGTCGCCCGCGCACGCCGCGATCATCGGCATCGGCGATGCGGCCTCGGCAGCGATCGCCCGCAGCCTGTCGGCGCGCGGCGAGGCGCTGACCAAGATCGCGCCGGGTGTGTGCATGGATCAGTCGCGCTGGCCGGCGCTGAAGGGCCCGCACAATGCGCAGAACGCGCTCGCGGCGATCAACGCGGCGCAGGCGCTGGGCGTGCCCGAGGCGGCGATCGACCGTGGCTTGCAGACCTTCGCCGGGCTGCCGCACCGCATGCAGCGCGTCGGCGAGCACGGCGGCGTCGTCTATGTCGACGATTCAAAGGCGACGAATCCGGAAAGCGTCGCACCCGCGCTCGCCGCATTCGACCGCATCCACTGGATCCTCGGCGGCCTAGCCAAGAGCGACACGCTCTACGCCTGCGCCCTGCATTTCGGCCGGGTGGCGCATGCCTATACGATCGGCGAGGCGGGGCCGCGCTTCGCCGCGCTGCTGCGGCCGCACATGCCGGTTACCGAAAGCGGCACGCTCGATGCTGCGGTCGCGGCGGCGGCGGGCAACGCCCAGCCGGGCGACACGGTGCTGCTGTCGCCGGCCTGCGCGTCGTTCGACCAGTTTCGGGATTATGAGGCGCGTGGGCAAGCCTTCCGCGCGGCGGTGGAGGCGCTGGCATGAGCAATGCGACGGCCGATCGGGCGGGCTTCCTCGCCCGGATGAAGCCCCGGAGCGGGCGCGGCGACGCGACTCCGCTCGCCATGTGGTTCTGGGACATCGATCGCGTCCTGCTGCTGATCGCGCTGGTGCTGATCGCCGTCGGGCTGATCGCCGTCGCCGCCGCCTCGCCGGCGAGTGCGGTGCGCTATTCGGGCGAGCATCGCCACATCGCGCCGCTCTACTATTTCTGGCGGCAGCTTGCCTGGGTGGCGCTGTCGCTGCCGGTGATGTTCGTGGTCTCGATGCTGCCGATCAACACCGCCAAGCGCTTCGCCATCATCGGCTGCATCGGCTGTTTCGTGCTGCTCGCGGCGGTGCCGTTCATCGGCGCCTCGGTCAACGGCGCGCGGCGCTGGTTCGGCGTCGGCATCGGCCAGTTCCAGCCGTCCGAGTTCCTGAAGCCTTTCTTCATCGTCACCACCGCCTGGCTGCTCTCGCTTCGCGCGCAGGACAGCGAGCTGCCGGTGCTGCCGATCACGCTGGGGATGACCGCGGCGATCGGCGTGCTGCTGATGATGGAGCCCGATTTCGGGCAGACGATCATTTTCGGGACGGTCTGGCTGGCGCTGCTGATGATCGCCGGCACGACCTGGCGGACGCTGGTGGCGCTGATCGCATGCGTGCCCGTGGGGCTGCTGGCGGCCTATACCTTCTATTCGACGGCGCGTGTGCGGATCGATGCTTTCCTGTTCCCCGACAACGATCTGACGCAGATCGACCATTATCAAACCGATATGGCGCACGCGACGCTGACGGCGGGCGGCGTCTTCGGCACCGGTCCGGGCGGCGGCGTGATGAAGTTCAAGCTGCCCGAGGCGCATACCGATTACATCTTCTCGGTGATCGGCGAGGAATTCGGCCTGATCGCCTGTGCGGTTGTCGCGCTGTTGTTCCTCGCGCTCGTCATCCGCGTATTCGTCAAGCTGCTCGACGAACAGGACGAGTTCCGCCTGCTGGCGGCGGCGGGGCTGGCGACACAGTTCGGCGCGCAGGCGACGATCAACATTCTGGTCAACACCGGTCTGGCGCCGTCGAAGGGGATGACGCTGCCGTTCATCAGCTATGGCGGCTCGTCGATGGTCGCGCTGTCGATCGGCATGGGTCTTCTTTTGGCATTCACCCGGCGAAACCCCTTCTTGACGCGCTCTCCCTATATCGTGCGATGGAGCGGGCGATGACACGCGAACGCCACTTCGTCCTCGCTGCCGGTGGAACCGGCGGCCATATGGTTCCCGCGGCTGCCCTGGCGGCCGAACTGACTCGTCGCGGCCACCGCGTCGCGCTGGTCAGCGACGATCGCGGGGTGCGCTTTCCCGGATTGTTCGAGGAGGTGCAGACGCACATCCTGCCGGCCGGGCGGATGTCGGGCGGGCCGATCGGCTGGCTGCGCGGCGCGCGCCAGATGATGGCCGGGCGCGCGATGGCGATCGAGCTGTATCGCACGTTCAAGCCGGAAGCGGTCATCGGCTTCGGCGGCTATCCCGCGCTTCCCGCGCTGCTCGCCGCGTTCAAGGCGAAAATCCCGACGGCGGTGCACGAGCAGAACGCCGTGCTCGGCCGCGTGAACCGGCTCGTCGCGCGCAAGGTGGATGCGATCGCCACCTCCTATCTCGAGGTCGAGCGCCTGAAGCCCGACTGGCAGATGAAGACGCATCTCGTCGGCAATCCAGTGCGCGAGGCGGTGCTGAAGCTGCGCGATCGTCCGTTCCCGCTGCTTGAGGAGGACGGCATCTTCCGTGTGCTCGTCACCGGCGGCAGCCAGGGCGCGAGCGTGCTCAGCCAGGTAGTGCCCGATGGCCTTGCGATGCTGCCGGTCAGCTTCCGCCGCCGGCTGCAAGTGACGCATCAGGCGCGGATCGAGGATATCGAGGGCGCGCGCGCCAAATATGCCGAACTCCAGATCGCCGCCGAGCTCGCAACCTATCTGCCGGACATGCCCGAACAGCTCGCCTGGGCGCACCTCGTCATCGCGCGCGCCGGCGCCTCGACGATCGCCGAGTTGACCGCGGCGGGCCGCCCCGCGATCCTGGTGCCGCTGCCGATCGCCACCGACGATCACCAGACCGCCAACGCGAAAGAAATCACCGAAGCCGGCGGCGCGCGGACGATTCCCCAGAAGGCGTTTACGCCGAAGGAACTCGCCAAGCAGATGCAGAAGCTGGGGCTCGATCCCCAGGCGCTGCAGAATGCCGCGGCGCGAGCCAAGAGCTGCGGCCGGCCCAATGCGACGCGCGACCTCGCCGACCTGGTCGAGCGGCTCGCCCCGCAATCCGAAGGCGTCCGCGAATATGGTGTGCCGCTGCCCGCGGACGTTGCGGCATGAGGGGCGTCGCCACCGACATCGGCACGATCCATTTCGTCGGCATCGGCGGCATCGGCATGTCCGGCATCGCCGAGGTGATGCACAATCTCGGCTACTCGGTTCAGGGCTCCGATCTGTCCGAAAGCGCGACCGTGCTGGCGCTGCGCAAGAAGGGCATCGTCGTCCATATCGGGCACAGGCCGGAGAACATCGGCGACGCTGCGGTTGTGGTGATCTCGACCGCGGTGAAGCGCGGCAACCCCGAGGTGGAGGCCGCGCTCGAACACCGTGTGCCGCTCGTCCGCCGCGCCGAAATGCTCGCCGAGCTGATGCGTCTCAAATCGACCGTCGCCGTTGCCGGCACGCACGGCAAGACGACGACCACCTCGATGATCGCGGCGTTGCTCGATGCCGGCGGCGTCGATCCGACGGTGATCAACGGCGGCATCATCAACAGCTATGGCTCGAACGCGCGCCTGGGCGCGAGCGACTGGATGGTGGTCGAGGCCGACGAGAGCGACGGCAGCTTCCTGCGCCTCGACGGCACGCTCGCGGTCGTCACCAACATCGATCCCGAGCATCTCGATCACTATGGCGATTTCGACGCGGTCAAGCGCGCCTTCGTCGAGTTCGTCGAGAACGTGCCCTTCTACGGCGCCGCCTTCCTGTGCCTCGATCACCCGGAAGTGCAGGGCATCGTGCCGCGTATCCGCGATCGCCGCATCGTCACCTACGGTTTCGCCGCGCAAGCCGACGTTCGCGGCCAGAATGTCGTGCCATTTCCAGGCGGCAACCGCTTCGATGTCGTGGTGCGCAACCGCGATGGCGAGACGCGGTTGATCGAAGGCGTCGAACTGCCGATGCCCGGCCGCCACAACGTTCAGAACGCGCTCGCCGCGATCGGCGTCGCGATCGAGCTGGGCATCGACGATGCGACGATCCAGCGCGGCTTCGCCGCGTTCGCTGGGGTCAAGCGCCGCTTCACCAAGGTCGGCGAGGTTTCGGGCGTGCCGGTGATCGACGATTACGGCCACCACCCGGTCGAAATTCGCGCCGTCCTCGCCGCCGCGCGCGAGGGGACCAGGGGCCGCGTCATCGCCGTCGTTCAGCCGCATCGCTACACGCGATTGCGCGATCTGATGGGCGACTTCCAGACCGCGTTCAATGATGCCGATATGGTGCTGGTCACGCCGGTCTATGCCGCGGGCGAAGCGCCGATCGAGGGCGTCGATGCGCTGGCGCTGGTCGATGGCCTCAAGCGCCGCGGCCACCGCTCCGCCGCGACGATCACCGACGCCGATGCTTTGGCGACGACGCTGGCCGACACGATCCGCGACGGCGACCTGATCGTCTGCCTCGGCGCGGGCGACATCACCAAATGGGCTGCCGGCCTCGCCCCCGCGATCGAAGCCGCGAAGGTGCCGGCGTGACAGTCTGCTACGCCCTCCCGCCGCTCAAGGGCT
>JBQCHA010000138.1:0-2532 GCA_051955175.1 Sphingomonas sp. | reverse complement strand
GCCTGCTGCTCGGCGGCCTGTCGCTCGGCACCGCCGCGCATGCGGCCGACCTGCCGATGGTCAAGGCGGCGCCGGTTGCGCCGCTCTTCGACTGGAGCGGCCTCTATGTCGGCGCGCATATGGGCTACGGCTTCGGCGGTTCACGCGCGACGCTTTTCGACCCGGCGCCAACGCCGGACGCCCATCGCTACGGCGGCGTCAATGGCGGCGTGCAGGCCGGCTACAACATCGTGCTGCCGTCACGCATGCTGCTCGGCGTCGAAGCCGATATGACGTTTCCGGGCTATCTCGAATCCAACGTCGATACTTCGCACGTCACCACCGCCAATTCCGACCTCACCGAGCGGATGGACTATGTCGGCACGCTGCGCGGCCGCATCGGCTATGCCGCGCCCGACTGGATGATCTACGCCACCGGCGGGCTGGCATGGAGCGGCGGGCGCGTTCTCAACACGCTGCCGTCGGGACAGGACGAGAAAAAACTCCACACCCGTCTCGGCTGGGCGGCGGGCGCGGGATTCGAATACGCCATCGCGCCGCAATGGAGCGCGCGGCTCGAATATCTCTACAGCCGCTTCGACGATGCCGACGTCACGCTCGGATCGGGCACGCGCCACACCTCGACGCTCGACTTCCAGACCGTGCGGCTCGGCCTCAACCGCAGGATCGACTGGCTGGGCGGCGCGCGGCCCGTGGCGACAGGCACCGACAATATCAGCGGCTCGGACAGGTGGGAGATCTACGGCCAGTCGACCTATCTGGCGCAGGGTTATCCGAGCTTCCACGCCCCCTACTCCGGCGCCAATTCGCTGGCGCCCTGCGCGCAGGCCAAGGCGACATGGAGCAACAGCCTCTATCTCAACGCGCGGCTGTGGGACGGCGGCGAGGCCTATTTCAATCCCGAACTAGCGCAGGGCTTCGGCCTCAGCGACACCGCAGGTCTCGCCGGCTTCTCCAGCGGCGAAGCGCAGAAGTCCAACTTCCCCGCGCCGCGTTTCAACCCGTCGCGCTTGTATCTGCGCCAGACCTTCGGATTCGGCGGCGAGCAGGAAACGCTGGACAGCGGACCCAACCAGTTGGGCGGCAAGGCCGACATCTCGCGCCTCACCATCCAGGCCGGCAAGTTCGCGGTGCTCGATGTGTTCGACAACAACGCCTATGCCAAGGATCCGCGCAAGGATTTCATGAACTGGGCGATCTGGGCGCCCGGCGCGTTCGACTATGCGGCGGACAAGGTCGGCCTGACCTATGGCGTGAGCGCCGAATTCAACCAGAAGTCATGGGCGCTTCGCGCCGGCTATTTCCTGATGGACGCGGAATCCAACTCCGACAATTTCGATATGCGCGTGTTTCAGCGCGGCACCTACGCGCTCGAACTCGAGCGGCGCTATGAGCTGTTCGGCAAACCCGGAAAATTCCGCACCATCGCCTGGCTCAACAGCGCGTTCTCGGGAAGCTATCGAGAAACCCTCGACAATCCGGCGCTCAATCTCGACATCGCGCAGACCCGCAAGGGCCGCACCAAATACGGCTACGTCTTCAACATCGAACAGGCGGTGACCGACGACCTCGGCCTGTTCGGGCGCTGGAGCTGGAACGACGGCAAGACCGAGATCATGGCCTTCACCGACATCGACGCCAGCCTGTCGCTGGGCGCCTCGCTCAAGGGCGCCGCGTGGGGCCGGCCCGACGACACCATCGGCATCGGCGGCGCGGTCAACGCGCTGTCGCGCGACCATCGCGACTTTCTCGCGGCGGGCGGCCTCGGCCCGCTGATCGGCGACGGGCGGCTGAACTATCGCGAGGAAAGCATCATCGAGGCCTATTACGCGCTGGCGCTGACCAGGCACGTCACGCTGACCGCCGACTACCAGTTTGTGCAGAACCCGGCCTACAACGCCGACCGCGGGCCGGTGTCGATCTTCTCGGGCCGCCTGCGCGGGGAGTTCTGAAGCAACGCCGCGAGGGCGCGACGAGGCCGCAGGCCAATCGCCCGTCTACACCTCCGCCCACTGGCGCAGCAGGTTGTGATAGTGGCCTGTCAGGGCGGGCAGCGAGGGATGATCGGGCACATCCTGCGTGAGCTGGATGATCGCCATGTCGAGATCGAACAGCATGGTGCGATGGCTGACGTCGCGGATCATGCTCTGGGTCCAGAAAAACGAGGCGATGCGCGAACCGCGGGTGATCGGCGTCACGTGATGCAGGCTGGTCGCCGGATAGATCACCAGATCGCCGGCCGGCAGCTTGACCGCATGGCTGCCATAGGTGTCCTCGACCACGAGCTCGCCGCCGTCGTAATCCTCCGGCGCGGAGATGAACAGCGTCGACGACACGTCGGTGCGGATGCGCACCGGCTGCACCGGGTGGGTGCGGATCGAATTATCGATATGCGCGCCGAAGGTCATGCCGGCGTCGTAGCGGTTGAACATCGGCGGATAGAGCTGCAGCGGCAGCACCGCCGACATGAACATCGGATGGCGCATCACCGCGCCGCGCACCATGTCGCCAAGCTCGCGCGCCTGCGCCGAC
>JBQCHA010000137.1:0-2866 GCA_051955175.1 Sphingomonas sp. | reverse complement strand
CGATCGCGGCGATGCCGAAGCCGATGACGACCGCGCCTGGCAGTCGCGCGTCGTGTTCGACGATCCGCGCGTTGCCGATTGGCGACACGTTACTTGCCGCTGCTGCCTTGACCGAACGTAGCGGCCACATTGCCCCACCCGAACCTTGTCCACCGATGGCCGGGATGTTCCCATCGTTTTCAGGGGCATTCAATAATTCAGAAGTAAAATACGGACCCCTCAGGTGTTGTTCGGACACTGTTCTGGAGAACAGATGCTAATACCGAAGGGGACTATATTTTGGCTCGACATGGGCACAAGCGCGTGCCGAATCGATCATCCGCCCGTCGTACTACCGAACTGGGTAGAGCGCTGCCCTTAATGGCGCTTTGACTCCTTTCGGGCGCCCGATAGCATCCCCGCGGCTGTCATCCCGGTCATTGCGAAACGTACCGTTTTCCGAGCAACGGCCGGCCTTTGGGGGACGTTATGGCGTCGAACATCAATGTTGCGGTCGTGGGTTTGGGCAAGATGGGCATTTCCCATCTTGCCATCGCGCGGGAGACGCCCGGCCTGAATGTCAGCGCCGTGTGCGACAACTCGTCGCTGCTCGGGGGCATGGTCGAGAAGTACACCGGCATCCCCTCCTTCTCGGATTATCAGGCGATGCTCGCGCAGCCGGGACTGGACGCGGTGATCATCGCGACGCCCACGCGCTTCCACGTGACGATGGTGCGCCAGGCGCTGGAAAAGGGTCTCCACGTCTTCTGCGAAAAGCCGCTGACGTTGACCGCCTCCGACAGCGCGGAATTGGCGCGGCTCGCCGAACGGACCGGGCGCGTCGGGCAGGTCGGTTATCATAACCGTTTCCTCGGTACCTTCAGTCGGGCCAAGCAGATCATCGACGACGGACTGATCGGCCGCGTGCGCCATGTTCATGCCGAAGCCTATGGCCCGGTGGTGCTCAAGCCCGCGAGCAAGACATGGCGTAGCGCGGCGGAGGAAGGCGGCGGGTGCCTGTACGACTATGCCGCGCACCCGATCAATTTGATGAACTGGTATCTCGGCCGGCCGATCGCTTGCGCCGGCGGGCAGATGACGCAGCAATGGTCGCGCGAGGTGGACGATGCCGTCTATGCCGCGCTGGTGTTCCCCGACGGTGCCTCGGCCCAGGTGTCGGTCAACTGGGCGGACGAGACCGCGCGCAAGATGACCACCCGGGTGTCGGTCTGGGGCGACAACGGCAAGCTGGTCGTCGAGCGGCAGGAACTGCAGGTGTTTCTGGGCGCCCGGGCGACGCCGACGGCGGAATATGCCGCCGGCTGGACGGTGCAATATATCACCGAGCTGACGCCGCATCCCGCCTTCTACCTGCGTGGCGAGGAATATTCCGCCCAACTGGAAGGATTTGTCGCGGCGATTCGTGCGCCGGGCATGCCGTATATCAACGATTTCGCCAGCGCGGCGACGACCGATTTCACGCTGCAGATGATCCGCGACGCCGCCAACCAGCCGTGCCTGCCCTATCAGGAGGAGGCGACGACCGCACCGGCCCGGACAGCCGCGCCCAAGCGGCGCAAGCTGGCGCTGTTCGGCCGGCTAGCGCATCAGGGATGAGCGGCGGTGATCTTTGCCTCGGTCGGCTCGATGCTGCCGTTCGACCGGCTGGTCCGCGCGGTCGACGATTGGGCGGGGGAGAACCCCGACGTGCCGGTGCTGATTCAGATCGGCGACGGCAGCTATCGGCCGCGCCACGCCGATTGGGTGCGCATCATGCCGCACGCGCTCTACGCCCGGCGGCTTGCCGAGTGCGCGCTGTTCGTCGCGCATGTGGGGATTGGGTCGATCGTCCAGGCGCTGGAGGCGCGAAAGCAGATCCTGATGCTGCCGCGGCTTGCCAGCCTGGGCGAACATACCACCGATCATCAGCTCCACACCGTCGCGCGGTTCCGCGACACGCCGGGGCTGGAGATCGCAGAGGACGTGCCGGCGCTGCAGGTCGGGATGACGCGGCTGCTCGCGGCGCCGCTGACCGGCCACGGCACGATCCCGCCCTTTGCGCCGGCGGCGATGACCGACCGCATCCGCGCGTTTCTGGGCGCTACCGCCAACCAGTGAGGGAGTAGGACATGGAGCGCATCCTGTTCGGGGACAACCAGTTCTTCGGCATCAACCATATGTCGGAGGAGAAGGCGCGGCGGCAGGCGATGCAGTTCGGCGCGCTGGAACCGATCATCGATACGCTGGCCGCCGCGCGCGACGCGGGCATCAACACCTTCATGTGCACCACGCACGATCGCGTTGCGGAGATCGCCAGGGTGGTCCGCGCGGCGCCCGACGAATGGAGCGGCTATCGCTTCTATCCCTGCATGCCGTATGCACATAAATATGCGAACGCGGTGACGGAGCTCGGCTATTTCGATGCCTTGCGCAAATTCCTGCCCTCGGGCGGTGTCCTCGACGCGGCGCTGCGCGGCGGGAAGGCGCTGGTGAAGCGCGACCTGGACAGCGTGGCGACGCTGCTGATCGACGCCGAGATGAAGGCGTTCGCCGGCCTGTCGACGCCGGTGGTCTTCATCCAGAACGTGCTGACCGATCTGATCCTGGGGCTCGGCTATATCGAGGCGTTCCGCATCTTTGCCGACCACATCCGCGAACGCTATGATGCTGAGGCCGGCTTCATCACCATGAACCTGCCGCGCCTGCTGGAGGCGCTCGATTCGGTCGGGCTGCAGAACCCGATCGTCTGCGCCAACGTCAACAAGATCGGCTTTCGCATGTCCGGCGGCATCGAGGCGTATCGCGCGGCGGTGGCGCAGCATCCGGCGCAGGTCATCGCGATGTCCGTGTTCGCATCCGGCGCCATTCCGCCGGCCGAGGCCATCGA
>JBQCHA010000136.1:0-16170 GCA_051955175.1 Sphingomonas sp. | reverse complement strand
CTGTTCGTAGACGTCCACGACAATCCGCGTGCCGGCGGAAACGTGCGGAGGCACCATGATCCGCACGCCGTTGTCGAGGATCGCGGGCTTGTAGCTCGATGAGGCGGTCTGCCCCTTCACCACCGCGTCGGCCTCGACGATCGTCGCCTCGATCTGGTCCGGTAGCTGGACCGAGATCGGCTTCTCGTCGTGGAGTTCCATCACCACGTCCATGCCGTCCTGCAGGAACGCCGCGGCGTCGCCCAGCAGGTCCGTCGGCAGCGTGATCTGCTCGTAAGTGTCCTTGTCCATGAAGGTCAGCATGTCGCCGTCCTGGAACAGGAACTGGAAATCCTTGGTGTCCAGACGGACTCGCTCGACGGTCTCGGCGGAGCGGAAGCGGACGTTGGTCTTGCGGCCGTCGATGAGGTTCTTCATCTCGACCTGCATATAGGCGCCGCCCTTGCCCGGCTGCGTGTGCTGGATCTTCACCGCGCGCCAGATGCCGCCTTCATATTCGATGATGTTGCCGGGACGGATGTCCACGCCGCTGATCTTCATGGGAATGCCACCTGCTGGAAAGAGCGAAGGGCGATCCGCCCGCGCGGGCCGCCGTCGCGGGCCCTTTAACGGTCCGCTGCCGTTCCGGCAAGCAGCGGGTAGGGATCGACCGGCGTGCCCTGCCACCATCCCTCGCCCGGCTGCATCCGCGAGACGCCGAAATGCAGCTGGTACGCGCCCGGCGCGGCATCGCCGGTATCGCCGACATAGCCCAGCAGCGTGCCGGCCGTGACGCGTTGCCCCTCATGCACGCCGGGCGCATAGCCGGACAGGTGGGCATAATAATATTGCCACTGCCCATCGGCCGACCGCTCGTACAGCGTGGTCCCGCCCAGATGGCTCTGAAACAGCTTCTCGATCGTGCCGGGTCCGGCGGCGACCACCGGGGTGCCGGCGGCCGCCATGATGTCGGTGCCCTCGTGCTGCCGCGCCCCCCCGCCACGCGGATCGCCCCAGCTGTCAGTCAGCTGGCTGCGGGTGACGCCCGCCACCGGCACGGTGAGAGGCGGCGATGGCACGCCCGCGGTATCCGGCGCGGGCGTTGCCGCCGGCGGCGCCTCGGCTTCGGCGGCCGTGGTCGCGGGTGCCGGCGCCGCACCGCCGAACCGCAACATCGTCAGAAAGCCGCCGATCACCAAGACGAACAGAGTCAGGAACACCCAGCCGACGCGGCTCACCTCGCCCTCCTCTTCCTAGCTATTCCTGGAAAATCACCGGCGTGCCCGGCTTCACCATCAGCGACAGCCGCGCCGCGTTCCAGTTGGTCAGCCGCACGCAGCCGTGGCTGGCGGTCCGCCCGATCAGCTGCGGCTCCGGCGTCCCATGGATGCCGTAATGCTCCTTCGACAGGTCGAGCCACACGACGCCGACCGGTCCATTCGGCCCCGGTGGCAGCATCGCCTTCTCGTCGGTGGCGTTCGCATCCCAGAACAGCGCCGGGTTGAAATGGAACTTCGGGTTGTAATCGGCCGCATTGATCTTCCAGTGGCCGATCGGCAGCGGATCGTGCGTGCTGCCAGTGGTCACCTGAAATTGCGAGACCAGCTTGTCCTGATCGTCATAGACCTTGAGCACCGAATCGGATTTGTCGACGACGATCTTCGCCGCCTTGGGCTCATTCGCGTCGACGTTGAGCATGTTGAGCGTATCACGCCACTGCTGCGACAGGCCCGACGGATAGTCGCGCGAGGTCGGCAGCGCATTGGGGAACACCACCTTGGCGCCGGGCGTTAGCGGCGTGCTGGGGCTGTTGAGCGCCAGCAGCGTGTCCGGCGTGGTGTGGAACATCTCCGCCAGCTTCTCCATCGGCGAGCGGTAATAGAGCCCTGGCAGCTTGGCCTGTTCGTCTTCGCCGTGCGGGATCGGGTTGATGTACGGGCCGGCCAGTCCCTCGCGGCTCAGCGCCAGCGTCTTGGTCGGCGTCCAGCCCTCATAGGGCTTCAGCGCGGCGAGCGTCGGCGCGTCTACCTCGCCGGTCGTCTTCAATCCGCGGCTTTCCTGAAATGCCCTGATCGCCGCCGTCAGCGACATTCCCTTCTTCCCGTCGAGCACACCGGGCGAGAAGCCGAGATGATCGAGGGTCACCTGGACGTGCAGCACGCCCATGTCGATGCCTTGCTGATCCGCCGGCGTCGGCGCCTGGGCAGTCGCAGGAACAGCAATGGCGGCAGCCGCGAGGGCGGCGGCGAACAGGGCCTTGGGCATGGGAAAACGAACTCCTCACAGCTACGCCGGAGAATTAACCCGCAAAGGGTAGATTGTTTCCCGGCCGTTACAGCCGCTCAAGGTAGCGGTCGACGCTGTGCAACAGGCCCATGACGATATCGGGATCGCCGCTCTCCACCTCGATGGCGGCGCGGATCTTCTCGATCTCGGTGTCGGTGCGATGCTCGTTGCCGATGAAGTCGTTGCGTGCCGCCTCGTCCTCGCGTAGCAGTTCGTCGAGCTTGGCTTGCATCGCCGCGGCGTCGCGGTTCTGCGAATTCTGGATCAGGAACACCATCAGGAAGGTGACGATCGTCGTGACCGTGTTCACCACCAGCTGCCAGGTATCAGAATAATGGAACGCCGGCCCGGTCAGCACCCATAGCGCGATCAGCGCCAGCGCCGCGACGAACGCCAGCGGCTGCCCGGTGAAGAAGGCGATGCGGCTGGCGACATAGGTGAAGAAACGATCGAACATCGCCAATCCCCCGATCAGCCGAGCACCTCCGTGAAGGCGGCGACGGCAGCGGCTTCGTCGTCATTCCATACGCTTGCGCACACCGCGAGGAAATCCGCGCCGGCGCGGACCAGCGGCGGCGCGTTTTCCGGCGTGATCCCGCCGATCGCAACGCAGGGCAGCTCGAACATCGTCGACCACCACGACAGGATCGACGGATCGGGATGGTGCTTCACCGTCTTGGTCGTCGTGGGGTAGAAGCTGCCGAACGCGACGTAATCGGCACCGGCCTCCCCTGCCTCCATCGCCAGATGGCGGCTGTCGTGGCACGTCACGCCGATCTGGGCCGAGGGGCCGAGGATCGATCGAGCCTCGCGCACGTCGCCGTCCTCCTGCCCCAGATGCACGCCGTCGGCGCCCAGCCGCTTGGCCAGGCTGACGCTGTCGTTGACGATGAACGCGGTGTCGTAGCGGGCGCAGACCGCCTGCAACGGCTCGGCGAGCCGTGCCGCTTCATGCTGGTCGATATCCTTGACCCGAAACTGGAACGCCGCGACCGGGCCGGCGCTCAGCGCGCGCTCCAGCCGCGCCGGGAACGCCCCCCCCACGTCGAGCGGCGAGATCAGGTACAGCTGGCACGGCTCGCGCGCATCATCGCGTACGAAGCGATCCGCAAAGCCCTCCAATGCGTTGTCGTCGAAATCGTCGTCCACAGGGATCGCCATGCCACACTCCGTCACCCAGGCGCCCGCGCCGATCCGCATCGGCTGCTCGGGCTGGATTTATCGCCACTGGCGCGGCGCCTTCTATCCCGAGAAGCTCGCCGTCAAGCACTGGTTCCGCTACTATGCCGAGCAGTTCGACACGGTCGAGATCAACAACAGCTTTTATCGCCTGCCCAAGGCGGAGACGCTCGACGCATGGCGTGAGCAGGCGCCGCCGGGCTTCGTCTATGCGGTCAAGGCCAATCGCTTCCTGACGCAGGCGAAGAAGCTGAAGGATTGTGCCGAACCGCTGCAGCGCATGATGCCGCCCTTCCGCCATCTGGGTGAGCGGCTGGGGCCGATCCTCTATCAGCTGCCGCCGCGCTTCCGGATCAATCTCGAGCGGCTGGAGTCATTCCTAGAGCTTGCCCCGCGCGACGTGACCAACGTCTTCGAATTTCGTGACAAGAGCTGGTATACTCCGGAAACCTTCGCGCTGCTCGACCGCTACGGCGCCGGCTTCTGCGCCCACGACATGCCGGGATCTGCCAGCCCGCGCGAGGCGGTAGGTGCCGCCGCCTATGTCCGCTTCCACGGCGGCGAGGGTAAATATTGGGGACGCTATTCGGACGAAAGCCTGCTCGGCTGGGCCGACTGGATGACGGCACAGGCCCGCGGCGGCCGGCCGGTTTGGGCCTATTTCAACAATGATGCCGAAGCGCATGCCGTGCACGACGCGCTCACCCTGAAGGCGATGGTGCGGCAGATCGCGCCGCAGCAATAGAGGGATCACACACCGGCGGTAAGGCGTTGCCCCGCCATGCCAAGATCAGTCGCACCCGCAAACATGGACGCTTCACTCTTTCGGCCATGGCGGGGCCGGCCGTGAGCGAGGATGAGGAACGCAAACGCGCGGGGTGGCGCATCATCATCCTGCTCGCCTGCGTGCTAGGGCTGGAGCTCGGCGACCTCGGCGCCACCTCGGCGGTATCGGACCAGCTCAAACAGGCGTTCGGCATCAGCAACACGCAGGTCGGGCTGCTGCTCGCGGTGGTCTCCTACGTCACGGCGCTGGCGACGCTGCCGATGGGCGTGCTGGTCGACCGCTTCCGGCGCAAGACCATCCTGGTGGTGACGATCGCCATCTGGACGGTGGCGATGGCGCTGAGCGGCGCGGCGACCTCCTACGGCCTGCTGCTCGCCGCGCGCCTGTTTCTCGGCGCGGTGATGGCGGCGGCCTATCCGTGCATCGCCTCAATGACCGGCGACTTCTTCAAGCCCGAAGCGCGCGCCTCAACCTACGGCATGATCCTGACGGGTGAGCTGCTCGGCGCCGGCCTCGGCTTCTTCATCTCGGGCGAGATTTCGAGCCTGCTCAACTGGCGCTGGTCGTTCTACGTCATGGCGCTGCCGAGCGCGGTGCTCGCCTTCGCGATCTGGCGCTGGCTGCCCGAGCCCGATCGCGGGGGCCAGAACTGGGCGGAAGCGCCAGGCAGCAGCGATGGCGCGGGCGGCGACGCGATGCGCACCGTCGTCCTGGGCGATCATGTGAAGCCGCGCGAACGCATGGTGATGCAACGCGACCCCGAACATTGCAGTTGGTGGTGGGCGATGCGCTATTGCCTCCGCCTCCCGACATTTCGCCTGCTGGTGGCCGCCTCGGCGCTCGCCTACTCCTTCTTTGCGGGCATCCGTACCTTCGGGATGATCTACTTCACCGCCCATTATGGACTTTCGCGCAGTACCGTCAGCGCACTGATCGCCGTGCCGGGGGCCGGGGCGCTTGTCGGGGTGCTGCTCGGCGGGCGCGTGTCGGAGCGATTGCTGAGCCGGGGCCGGCGAGATGCGCGCATCATCGTGCCGGCGATCGCGCTGATCGCCAGCGTGCCGCCGTTTGCGCTGGCGATCTGGACGACGTCGGTGTGGCTCGGCGTCATCCTGCTGTTCCTCGGTGCCGGCTTCCTCGCCGCCGCACTCGCGCCCATCGACGCGGCGCGCCTCGACATCATCCATCCGCGGCTGTGGGGGCGTGCCGAATCCGGCCGCATGGCGATCCGGTCGCTGATGGAGGGGAGCACGCCGCTGCTGTTCGGTGCGATGTCGGGCTGGCTTGGCGGCGGCGAGTCCGGGCTGATGTGGACATCGCTCATCATGCTGCTGATGATGGTCGCTGCCGGCATCTTCGCGTTCGGCGCGCGCAGCACCTATCCGCGCGACGTCGCGACGGTCGAGGCCTCCAAGGACGCGATCAAGCGCCGGAACGGCTGAACCGCGCGCCGCGGCAATCTTGCCTCACGCGCGTGCAGCCGCTATGAGCACGCCGTTCGGCGAGCCTGCGCTCGCGGCAGGTAGGCGCGGAGGAGAGCCCTCTTGCGCCCTTTTCGCTTTTGTGGCGTCGACCTCCCGCGATCCGTGAGCGACCCGGATGCCGCGGCGGCATTCGGTCGTCGGGGCAGTTCGGCCACAAGACCGTCGGACCCAACCGACTGGCCGGAAACGTTGATTAGGAACCACTTCTTTATGGCCACTATGGCAACTCCCACGCGCGACGATTTCGCCGCGCTGCTCGACCAGACCCTCGGCCACGCCGACAGCTTCGAAGGCCATGTCGTCAAGGGCACCGTCACCGCAATCGAGAACGACCTCGCCGTCATCGATGTCGGCCTGAAGTCCGAAGGCCGCGTGCCGCTCCGCGAATTCGCCGCACCTGGCCAGAAGGCCGACCTGAAGGTCGGTGACGAGGTCGAGGTCTATGTCGACCGCGTCGAGAACGCCAACGGCGAGGCGATGCTGTCGCGCGACCGCGCCCGCCGCGAAGCCGCCTGGGACAAGCTCGAAGCCGAATTCGCCGAGAACAACCGCGTCGAGGGCGTGATCTTCGGCCGCGTGAAGGGCGGCTTCACCGTCGACCTCAATGGCGCCGTGGCGTTCCTGCCGGGCTCGCAGGTCGACATTCGCCCGGTCCGCGACGTGACCCCGCTGATGGACATGCCGCAGCCGTTCCAGATCCTGAAGATGGACCGCAAGCGCGGCAACATCGTCGTGTCGCGCCGCGCCGTGCTGGAAGAGACCCGCGCCGAGCAGCGTTCGGGCCTGATCCAGTCGCTGCACGAAGGCCAGGTGATCGACGGCGTCGTCAAGAACATCACCGATTACGGTGCGTTCGTCGACCTGGGCGGCATCGACGGCCTGCTGCACGTCACCGATCTGAGCTACAAGCGCGTCGGTCACCCGTCGGAAATGCTCGAGATCGGCCAGACCGTGACCGTGCAGATCATCCGCATCAACCGCGACACGCAGCGCATCAGCCTGGGCATGAAGCAGCTCGAGAGCGATCCGTGGGAAGGCGCGTCGGCCAAGTATCCGGTCGGCATGAAGCTCAACGGCCGCGTCACCAACATCACCGAGTACGGCGCGTTCGTCGAGCTCGAGCCGGGCATCGAGGGCCTGGTCCACGTCTCCGAGATGAGCTGGACCAAGAAGAACGTGCACCCCGGCAAGATCGTGTCGACCAGCCAGGAAGTCGAGGTCGTCATCCTCGAGGTCGATCAGGACAAGCGCCGCATCTCGCTCGGCCTCAAGCAGGCCCAGGCGAATCCGTGGGAGAGCTTCGCCGAGAAGCACCCGGTGGGCTCGACCGTCGAGGGCGAAGTCAAGAACGCCACCGAGTTCGGCCTGTTCATCGGCCTGGACAACGACGTCGACGGCATGGTCCACATGTCGGATATCGCCTGGGGCATTTCGGGCGAGGACGCACTCAACCTGCACCGCAAGGGCGAGATGGTGAAGGCCGTCGTGCTCGACGTCGATGCCGAGAAGGAGCGTATCTCGCTCGGCATGAAGCAGCTTGAGCGCGGTGCTCCCTCGGTCGGCGCGCCGGCCGGCGGCGGCAAGGTCGCCAAGGGTGCCACCGTCACCGTCACCGTGCTGGAAGTCCGCGACGCGGGCCTCGAAGTGCAGGCCGGCGAGGAAGGCGTGACCGGCTTCATCAAGCGCAGCGATCTCGGCCGCGACCGCGACGAGCAGCGTCCGGACCGCTTTCAGGTCGGGCAGAAGTTCGATGCCCTGGTCACCGGCTTCGATCGTTCGAAGAAGCCGACCTTCTCGATCAAGGCGCTGCAGATCGCCGAAGAGAAGCAGGCGGTGCAGCAGTACGGCTCGTCCGATTCGGGCGCGTCGCTGGGCGACATCCTGGGCGAGGCTCTGAAGGCCCGTACCGAAGGCGCCGATCGCAAGTGACCCAAAATGAAACGGGGTAGCGCTACCGCTACCCCGTTTCACCGTATTTCGCGGCGTCCGCGTCGTTTCCTTGCTATAACTTGATATATGTCATGCGTAGGGTGCCTCCAGTTCGGATGCATTCGACCGATATCGGTCGGGCGTCCGATCTTCGTACATATAGTGCAACCCGGTAGCGGCATGGCTGCTGCAGCTGCCGAACACAAAATGGATGGCGCCAATGATCCGGTCGGAACTCGTTCAACTGATTGCCCGCGATAACCCTGATCTCGCTCTGCGCGATGTCGAGGCGATCGTGACGACCTTTTTTGACGAGATCTGCGAACGGCTGGCAGCAGATGGCCGCATCGAGCTGCGCGGCTTCGGCGCCTTCTCGACCCGCGCGCGCGACGCCCGCGTCGGCCGCAACCCCCGCACCGGCGAGACGGTGAGCGTGGACGCGAAGCGGGTTCCCTATTTCAAGCCCGGCAAGGAAATGCGGGCCCGCCTCAACGTCTAGGACGCGCCCGGCTTGACCGCGACGCGCGATTGCGCTTCGACGCATCGCCCTTCGCGGACGTGGCGAAATCGGTAGACGCAGCGGACTTAAAATCCGCTTGCCTTAGGCAGTGCGGGTTCAAGTCCCGCCGTCCGCACCACCCTCCGAACGACGTCGTCGTCGCTTGAGGTCGCCCCCTTCCCCTAAGCCAGCACGCCGCCGGGAGTGGCGTGACTCGAGCAGGTTGGTCGCCAGGTTCGCCCGATCCTGCAGCACCGCAAGATGTCCGGGTGCAAGCGTCTCGCGCGGGCGCGGGCCGAACACGCACAAGGTGTCCCGGCACTGTCCGTCCGCAGCGATCAGCGGCGGCTCGCCGGCGCGGAAACGGACACCATCCCACTGAACGACCAGCGAGCGAAAAGGAGATGCCGGTTGCGGGGCAACTCCACGGCAGATCAATCGTTTCCGACGGAGTGCTTACATCCGGCACCGCAGCAGGCGAAGCAGACCATGGCCGAGACCGAATTCCACCCGCGATCGAAGGCAAGCATCTTCGGTCATCCCGTCCATGCCATGCTGGTGCCGTTTCCGATCGTCTGCTTCACCGGGGCGCTGATCACCGACATCGTCTACACGCAGAATGCCGACATGATGTGGACCAACTTCTCGGCGTGGCTGCTCGCCGCCGGGGTGGTCATCGGCGGGTTTGCGGCGCTGTTCGGCCTCATCGACTTCATCGCCAGCCGCCGGATGCGGGCGCACGCGATCGCCTGGGTGCACATGATCGGCAATCTGATCGCCTGGGTGCTGGCGCTGTTCAACTGCTTCGTCCACAGCCACGACGCCTGGACCTCCGTGGTGCCGACCGGGATCACGCTGTCCGCCGTGACGGTTGCCGTGCTCGTCGTGACGATGTGGCTGGGCCAGTCGCTCGTCTATCGCCACGGCGCGGGAGTGATCCGGTGATCGCCGGGCGCACGCTCGCGGGGCTGCTCGCCGCCGTTTCGCTTGCCGGCTGCGGCGGACAGTCCAACTTCGATCGCCAAAGCCAGGTCGGGCCCCATCCGGTGCTGCCGAAGGCGCAGCAATATCTGCTGCCGCCGATGCACCTTGCCCATACGACTCCCTGGCAGGCGAACCAGCGGCCCACCGTGCCCGCCGGCCTGCACATCGAGGCGGTGGCGCGCGACCTGAAGCATCCGCGCAACGTCTACGTGCTGCCCAACGGTGACATCCTGGCGGTCGAGTCCAATGGTCCCAATGTCGAGCCGGTCGAGCGGCCCAAGGATCTGATCATGGACTGGGTCGAAAGCAAGGTGACGGGCGGCGGCGGCAAGCCGGCCAACCGCATCAGCCTGCTGCGCGACACCAATGGCGACGGCAAAGCGGATGTGCGTACGGTGTTCCTCGACCATCTCAACTCGCCGTTCGGCGTGGTGCTGGTGGGCAGCGACCTCTACGTCGCCGATACCGACGGCATCATCCGCTATCCCTACACCACCGGCGAGACCAGCATCACCGCCTCGGGCACGCGATTGACCGACTTGCCCGCGGGCCCGATCGACCATCATTGGACCAAGAGCCTGACCGCCAGCCCGGACGGCTCGTTGCTGTTCGTCGGCATCGGATCGAACAGCAACATCACGGAAAACGGCAAAGCCGCCGAGCGCGACCGCGCGCAAATCTGGGAAGTCGACCGCCGCACCGGCGCCCACCGCCCCTTTGCGACCGGATTGCGCAATCCCAACGGGCTCACCTTCTATCCCGGCACCACCACGTTGTGGGCAGTCGTCAACGAACGCGATGAGCTGGGCCCCAACCTGGTGCCGGACTACCTGACCTCGGTGAAGCCGGGCGCCTTCTACGGCTGGCCGTACAGCTATTACGGGCAGCACGTCGATCCGCGCGTCCATCCGCAGCGGCCGGACCTGGTCGCCAAGGCGATCGCGCCGGATTACGCGTTGAGCTCGCATGTCGCGCCGCTCGGCCTCACCTTCTACACCGGTGGCGGCAGCCTGCCCGCGCAGTTCACGGGCGGCGCCTTCATCGGCGAGCACGGCAGCTGGGATCGGCAGCGGTTCAACGGGTATCGCGTCGTCTTCGTGCCCTTCCGCGGCGGCCGTCCGGCGGGCAAAGCGCAGACCGTCGTCACCCATTTCCTCGACGGCAATGGGAACGCACGCGGTCGCCCGGTCGGCGTGGCGATCGATCGCAGCGGCGCGCTGCTGATTGCCGACGATGTCGGCGGCGTCGTCTGGCGCGTCACGGGCAGCCAACCGGGAAGTACCGGCACCTGAACCCGCGCCCAGCGGGCGCGCGGCCCGACTGTCTGACGAGCCCACGGCACGACTTGGCACGGTAACGCCAAGCTGCCACGAAAGACCCGATGCATCGAAAGTCTGCGCTCCTGTCCGCCGCCCTGCTGTCGCTCGCTGCGGCGGGCTGCGGCCGGCGCGCCGGAAACGGGCCGGTGGTGGTGAGCGCCATCGGCACGACGCCGCGTATCGCCGACAGTGCGCGACCGCTCGACCTGCCCTCTGCGCTGCTGACCGATGCCACCGCCCAGGGTCTCGTCCGGCTCGATGCCGCCGGCCAGCTCGAGCCGGGCCTTGCCGAGCGCTGGACGGTGATCGACAACGGCGCGACCTACATCTTCCGACTGGCCGACACCACCTGGCAGGACGGTCGCCCGGTCACCGCGACCGAGGTGGTGGCGCTGCTCCGCCGTGCCGCGACGCGGCCGCACAACCCGCTCACGCCCTTCTTCTCGGCCGTGGAACAGATCCGCGCGATGACGCCGCAGGTGATCGAGATCGATCTGAAGCGCCCGCGTCCTGATTTCCTGCGCCTGCTCGCCCAGCCGGAAATGGCCTTGGTCGGCACCGGCAAGGCGGGCGGGACCGGACCGATGGAGGTGAAGCGCCGCACCGCGCGGGGTTCGGCGATCGTGGCGCCGCGCGACGATCCCGATCGCGATGCGGACGAAGATACCTCCCTCACCCCCAGCGACGACGTCGTCCTGATCGGTGAACGAACCTCGCTCGCATTACTTCGCTTCGTCGCGCACCAATCGGACCTGGTCACGGGTGGGACCTTCCTCGACTGGCCGCTGGTCGCCGCGGCCGACCCGCCGTCCTATGCCGTGCAGCGCGACCCCGCGGTGGGTCTGTTTGGCCTGGCAGTGGTCCGTCGCGAGGGCTTCCTTGCCGACTCGGTCAATCGTGATGCGGTGTCGGAGGCGATCGACCGCGCTGCCGCATTGTCGGCGATCGCGCCGGAGTGGCCCGGCACGACGACGATCCTGCCTGATCAGCTCGATTCCGCGGGCCCGCCGGTGCAGCCCGCCTGGGCCGGGACGCCACTCGCTGCCCGGCGCGAGGACGCGCGGCGGCGCATTGCCGCCTGGCGCGCGGCGACCAAAAGCAAGGAGCCCATCGAGCTCCGCATCGCGCTGCCCGCCGGTCCCGGCGCGAACCGCCTCTACGGCGCGATCGGTGGCGCGCTGCTGTCGATCGGCATCACGCCGACGCGCGTCGCGCTCGACGACCCGACTGCCGACCTGCGGCTGGTCGATGCCGTATCGCCGGTCGAGACGGCCCGCTGGTACCTGGTGCGCGCCTGCCAGCCGTGCGGGGAGGAGGCCACCGCGGCGATCGAGGCGGCGCGCCTGGCCGCCACGCCCGCCGATCGCGCCGCCACGATCACCGCGGCGGTGGTCGCGTTGACGCGCGACGCCGCGTTCATCCCGCTTGCCCAGCCGCTGCGCTGGTCGCTGGTCGACCCGGGGCTCGACCAGTGGCAGCCCAATGCCCGCGCCTGGCATCCATTGACACATCTGCGTAGCCCACCCAGCTAGGACGGATGAACGACCGCCCCACCCCGATGCGCGCCGGCTTCGGCGACCTACCGCTGGGCCGCGACCCGCAGTCGGTGCGCCGCCGCCTCGAAGCGCTGGAGCACGTGCTGGAGGGGCTGGTGCGCGTGCCCGGCACCAACCGCCGCTTCGGCCTCGACGTCATCCTGGACCTCGTGCCCGTGGTCGGTGACACGATCGCCGCCGCGCTCGGCACATGGCTGGTCTGGGAAGCGCGCAACGCCGGTATGTCGAAATGGCAGATGGCGCGGATGTTCGGCAATGTCGGCGTCGACTGGGCGTTGGGCCTGATTCCCTGGGTCGGCGCAATTCCCGACTTCTTCTTCCGCTCCAACACGCGCAACTTGAGGATGATCAAGCGTCACCTCGATCGACACCACCCGTCGAGTGCGCTGATCGAAGGCTGACAATCGTCCGGCCGGCGGCCGTGTGACGGCGATGTGGCCGGCTGCCTGCGCGGCTCGGCCATCCGCAATTCAAGGCGCTTGCGCTTCCTGTGCGACCGGCGTAGATACTGAACCATATGGTTCAGTCTTCGAACTCTGCTCTCGATCTCTCCTTCGCGGCGCTGTCCGATGCGACCCGCCGCGGGATCATCGATCAGCTGGGCCGAGGGGACGCGTCGATCACCAGCCTGGCCGACAGGTTCCAGATGACGCTGACCGGCATGAAGAAGCACGTCCAGGTCCTCGAGCGCGCGGGGCTGGTCGTCACGCACAAGGCCGGGCGGGTGAGAACCTGCACGCTCGGCAGACGCGGCCTCGAGGCGGAGGCCGAGTGGATCGAGTTGCATCGCAAGCTTTTCGAGGCGCGGTTCGACGCATGGGACGACATCATCAACGAGTTGAAACAGGAGGGAAGCGATGGATCAGCAAGTTAGCAACGCAGGTGCGCAGAACCGCACGTCGGTCGAACGTAAGGGGGACCGCGAACTGGTCGTCACGCGCACTTTCGATGCGCCGCCCAGCATGGTCTATAAGGCGTGGGCCCAGCCCGAGCTGTTCCGCCGCTGGTGGCTGCCGAAGTCGGTATCCGGCGTTTCGCTCGTCGCGTGCGATCTGGACGTGCGGACCGGCGGCACCTATCGCCTGGAATTCAGCACCGGCGGCTCGGATACCATGGCATTCTTCGGCAAGTATCTCGACGTGGTGCCGAACGAGCGGATCGTCTGGACCAATGACGAAGGCGAAGCAGGCGCCGTCACGACCGTGACGTTCGAGGACCGGGGCGGCAAGACGCTGCTGACGTTCCACGAGGCCTATCCGTCCAAGGAAGCGCTAGAGGAGGCGTTGCAGGGGTCGGCGGCCGGGCTGCCCGAGCAGTTAGAGCAACTGGGCGAATTGCTCTCCAGCATGGACGCGTAACGCATCATGGGAGGCCGCCTTCGCGGGGAACACTCCCGCCTGAAGGCGGCTACCCCGTCTTTCGGCCTCGCCTTGGATCGGGGGTGCACCCCGAGAGGAGGTGCCTCGACGCTATCGTGCGCCGCGCCAGATCTTCAGCCGCTTTGATGCCGGCAGGTCCGTCTCGAACGCCGGGCAGCGGCGGTAGCGATAGTCCTTGCCGAGGCACAGCCACACCTCCTCCAGCCAACCGTCACGATTGGCGGTGACGCGCATCATGTTGGGCGACAGGCCGGGGTTGGCGTGGGCGAGCGCCGTCTCGAACTGGCCGACGGTCAGCCCCCCGCGGCGCGACAGGGCATCCATGTTCGGGTAGCGCAGGCGGGCGTAGAGGCGCCTCGATCGCGACAGGAACTGCGCCGGCGTGTCGCTGGTGCAGGTGCCGTGCTTGGCCCATTCATGCTGGGTGAGCTGAACCGACGGGTTGGCGCAAAGATGCGCCGCGATCACGCGGTGCGGCAGCAGCCCGGTGTCGCGGCAATATTGCGGCCACACCTTGCCGACGCCGTCCGGCCACAGCCCGTGCAGCGTGAAGCCGAAGCGGTTGCCGCTGGCGCACTCGAAGCGAGACTCCGCCGACTGGCCGTGCATGTGGCAGAATTCCGGCGTCCAGCGGATCGCCAGCGTGTAGCCGCCGATCGGCAGCACGCGTCTGGGCTCGCTCTGGCTCGGCAGTTCCGGCCGCGGCGTGGGGATCGCCGTCGGCACCGCGCATTGATACGCCTGGGCATGCGCCGCAACCGGCATCAGCCCCAGCGCCGCGGCGATCGTCACCAGCAGGCGGCGCATCAGCCTTCCCCTTCCAGCGGCGGTTCACCGAACCACACGCGCGCATCCGATTTGAACAGCAGCGCCACCGCGATCGCGTTGAGCACGAACGCGGCAATGCCGAGCACCCCTGCCAGACCCGGCGGATAGGTGTGCCCGGCCATACCGACCAAGACGCCCAGGCAGCTGAAGCCGAAGAACACCACAATGATCCATTTGGCCACGCTGCTCGCCCGCCGCGCCGCGAAGTACCACAGCAGCAGCGGCACGATGATGCCCATTGCCAGGATGGTCGGCAGATACCAGGTGCCGATCATCTGCTGCGCGCGCTGGACCTGGACCATCGACTGCGTGTGGCTCCAGTTCACGATGCTGCCGACCAGCCCGACGGCGATGGCACCGAGATAGCAACGTTCAAAGTTGATGATGGAAACCGGCCGTTCCATGCGCCATCCCCCCGATGAGGCGGTCAGCATATCGGCTCCCACACGCGACGCAAAGCGCTAAGGTCAGGCCCGGACGCGGAAATCCAGCCCGATATCGGCTGCCGGCGCCGACTGGGTAAGCCGCCCGACGCTGACATAGGTGACGCCCGTTTCGGCAATGGCGCGGATCGTTTCCAGCGTGACGCCGCCCGATGCCTCGGTCGGCACGCGCCCGCCGACCAGCGTCACCGCACCGCGCAATATCTCGGGCGGCATGTTGTCGAGCAGCAGGTGGTTTGCGCCAGCCGCCAGCGCGGGTTCGATCTGGTCGATCCGGTCGACCTCGACGATGATGCGCTCGATGCCGGCGGCGGCGGCGCGACGCACCGCCTCCTCCACCGAGCCGGCAACCGCGACCTGGGTGTCCTTGATCATCGCCGCGTCCCACAGGCCCATGCGGTGGTTGGTCGCGCCGCCCATGCGCGTCGCATATTTCTCCAGCACGCGCAGGCCCGGCAGCGTCTTGCGGGTGTCGAGCAGCGTCGCTCCGGTGCCGGCGATACGATCGACATAGGTCCGCGTCAGCGTGGCGATGCCGGACAGGTGCTGCAGCGTGTTGAGCGCCGACCGCTCGGCGCTGAGCAGCGCGCGGGCGTTGCCGGCAATACGCATCACCTCGCCGCCGGCCGCGACGCGCTCGCCGTCGGCTGCGAACTGCTCGATCGACACGTCAGGGTAGAGCCGCCGGAAGAAGGCCGCCGCGAGATCGACGCCGGCCAGCACGATGGGATCACGCGTCGCCATGACGCCGGTGAACACCGCGTCCGCCGGGATGACCGCGGCAGAGGTGATGTCGCCAGCGGTGCCGAGGTCCTCGGCAAGCACGCGATCGATGAAGGAATCGAGCTCGACGTCGCTCAGGTCTGCGGTGGACATGCCAGTCCGTTAGCGCATTCCGGCCCGCCCAGAACAGCCGCTAATGCGTCGGACGCGAAATCAGGATGCGGGCGCCTCGACCGGCACACGCCCGTTGCGGCTGCGGCTGCGGATCAGCAGGACGATCAGCAGCGTGACGGAAATCGCGATCGTATCCGTCAGCCAGTCAAGCACGTCGCAATCGCGATGCAAGGCCGGGATCGACTGAAACACCTCGATCAGCGCGCCCAGGAACGACATGCGTTCGCCAATCAGGCGCACCCGCACCTGCGGAAAGGCGCCGACCGCCAGCACGGTCAATACCACGAAGGCCAGCGAATGTTCGAACTTGTCGCCCAGCGAATCGATCGGCAGGTGCGGTGGATGCGGCAGCAGCGCCATCACCACCGCGATCGCCACGGCCACCGCGAGCAGCACCCGGCACACCGAAGAATTGAAGATCGTCGCCAGCTCCATGCTGACGCCATAACCGAGATGATGGCGCACCGCGACCGTATTTGATGAAACGGAGCGGCCGATTGCATGTTTCAAACTTGTGACAGTCGTGCCAACGGCACCCCTCGTCCCGCCAACCGGAGTCCAGATCCATTCGCCAGGTCGCCGCCCTTCCCTATGCCATCGATGCCGACGGCGCTGCTCGCG
>JBQCHA010000135.1:0-9153 GCA_051955175.1 Sphingomonas sp. | reverse complement strand
AACTTATTTGTTTTTTTATTGGCTCACCTTTTGGGCCCGGGGCGGGGGGGCGGGGGGGGGGTGGGGTGGGGGGATCTTCTCAGGGCGGGTCGTGACGGCAGGGTCTATCGACTTTGATCGTTGCTGGGCATGACCCTTCTCGGGATCGTTGACGAAAACGGCGCGCCACGATCGGCTGCCGCGCGCGCCACATGGCGCCGGCAATGCATGAGGTCAAGGGGGCGTGGCGCCGCTCGTCGCAGCGCCGCGCCCGCCAGATGCCGGCTCAGCGCGTCGGCACCGGCTCCTCTCCCGTATAATCGTAAAAGCCGCGCTTGGTCTTGCGGCCGTACCAGCCCGCCTCGACATATTTGACCAGCAGCGGCGCCGGGCGGAACTTGGGATCGCCGGTGCCTTCGAACAGCACGCGCGTGATCTCCAGGCAGGTGTCGAGGCCGATGAAATCGGCCAGCGTGAACGGCCCCATCGGATGGTTGAGGCCCAGCCGGCAGGCGGCGTCGATGTCGGGGATCGTCGCCACGCCCTCGCCCAGCGCGAAGCATGCCTCGTTGAGCATCGGCATCAGCACGCGATTGACGATGAAGCCGGGCGCATCATTGGCATGGACGACATATTTGCCCAGTTTCTGCGCATAAGCCTCGACCGCCGAGACGGTCGCGTCGCTGGTCGCAAGGCCCCGGATCAGCTCGATCAGCCCAATGACGGGCACGGGGTTGAAGAAATGCACGCCGACGAAGCGGGCAGGGTCTGGCGTCGCCTGGGCCAGCCGGGTGATCGGGATCGACGAGGTGTTGGAGGCCAGGATGGCCTCGCCGCGCAGCACCTTGCCGACGGCGCCGAAGATCGCGCGCTTGATTTCCTCGCGCTCGGTCGCCGCCTCGATGATCAGGTCGCATGGCTCCATCGCCGACACATCGCCGACGCATTCGAGACGGCCGAGCGCCGCGTCGCGCGCCTCAGCCGTCGTCTTCTCCTTCTCCACCGCGCGGTCGAGCCGCTTGGCGATGCCCGCCTTGCCGGCCTCGGCGCGTTCCTGGGAGACGTCGCTCAGCAACACGCGATAGCCGGCCTCGGCCGACACCTGGGCGATGCCCGCCCCCATCTGCCCCGCGCCGATGACGCCGATCGTCTGCATGCTGCTCATCTCCTTGGCCTATATCGCCGCCGGAATGCGGCCGTTGCGCCGGGCCCTATCACGATCGCGACCGTTGCCGGTAGTGCGTAGCACGCCTAGGCTCCCGCGCCATGCACCGCACGCTCCCCCTGCTCGCCTGCGCCGTTCTGGCGGCCTGTTCATCGACTTCTCCGGACAATTCGACCGCGGCTCCAGACGCGCCGACCAACACGATCGGCACGGTCAATTCGATCAACAGCGAGGTGGCGCCGGCCAGCGACACCCGCCCGGTCACGCCCAAGCCCTCCGATCTCAAGACCTTCGGCAACTGGACCGTGGGCTGTGACAATACCGAGCGCTGCACGATGGAATCGCTGGGGCCGGAGGACGGCAGCGACTTCCCGGCGGTCAACCTGGGCCTGACCCGCGACGCCGGACCGGCCGGCGCCCTGACCGTCACGCTGCAGCCCAACGACATGGGCAACGGCACCCCGCCGCCGCCCGCCAGCATCGCGGTCGACGGCAAGCCGGTCGGCGGTCCGTTCGGCAGCGGCGACACGCCAACAGCCGAGGGCGATGCGGCGCGCGCGATCGCCACGGCGATGGCCAATGGTCATACGCTCACGGTGCGCGACAAGAGCGGCAAGACGATCGCCACCCTGTCGTTGCAAGGTGCGTCGGCGGCGCTGCGCTATATCGACGCGCAGCAGGGTCGCGCGAACACCGAAACGGCGATCGTCGCCACCGGCAGCACGGCCGCGGGCAAGGTGCCGCCGCCTCCCGCGGCGCCGCAGATCACCGCGGTCAACCCGATCGGCCAGCCGGCGACACCACCGCAGGCGCTGCTCGCGCACATGCAGAAGCAGGCGCAGTGCGATGTCGGCGATGCCGGCGGCGACCTGCAGAAATTCGCCATCGGCGGCGACACCACGCTGCTGCTCGTGCCGTGCGGCCACGGCGCCTACAACATGATTTCCGCGGTCTACGTGATGCAGAACGGCAAGGCGGCCCCGGCGCGGATGGACGCGCCGTCCGGCTTCGGCGCGTCGGCGGACGAGCAGTCGCCGGTACCCCAGGTGATCAACGCGGATTTCGCACACGGCGTGCTGACCAGCACCGCACTCGGCCGCGGGCTTGGCGATTGCGGCGTCGAGCAGCAGTTCGTGTGGGACGGCTCCAGCTTCCGCCTGAGCGAACAGTCGCAGATGGGCGATTGCCGGGGCAATCCGAACTACATCACCACCTGGCGCGCCCGCGTCGCGCGGCGATAGGCGCGCGCGTCTCGACGTAAGCCGCTTCGCTCTTTCGCCCTCACCCTTCCGGCGCTTAGCGCCTCGCTCCTTCTCCCGATGGGAGAGGGAAGGGGCCCGCCGCCGCAGCCGGTGGAAGGATGAGGGTGAATGGCGTCACGAGCGATTTGCCCGCCTACCGCTCCCGTGCCGCCATCCTCGCCACTGCCACGACCGCGCGGTGCGCCAGCACCTCGCCGGCGGTGGCCGCGCCCATCATGCCGCGTTCGGCCTGGCGGACGCCGTTGATCGCGGCATCCAGCGCCGCCGGGCTCCATAGCCGCAGCGCCCGCGCCGTCGCCGCCTTCTCGCGGAAGAATACGCGGTTGCGTTCCAGCACCTCGTCCACCGAGCGCCCGGCGTCGACATCGGCGCGCATCTCGGCCAGCGCCATCAGGCGGCGGACGAGGCCGCGCAACACCGGAATCGGCGAGACGCCCGCCTCGTCGAGCCGCGCCAGCTCCGTGCCGACATCGCCGATGCGGCCCGCCACCGCCGCCTCGATCGCGCGGTTCATCTCCGCCTCGCCGAGATCGGCACCGACCGCGTCGAGCGCGGCATCGTCGATCTCCATCGGCTTGTCGGGCGCGGCGTCGAGATAGAGCGCCAGCTTCTCCAGCTCGCGGCTCAGCACCGCGCGGTCGCCGCCCGACGCCGTCGCCAGGCGCCGCGCGGTGTCTCCGGTGGTCCGCAGGCCCAGGTCGCGCGCCATGGTCGCCGCCAGCCGATCGGCATCGGCGCCTTCGGGCACGTAGCAGGCGAACGCCATCGCCCGTGGCGAGCCGAGCGCCAGCTTGACGATCTTGGCGGTCGACTTCACCGTGGGCGCGATCGCCACCACGGGGTTGCCGGCGGTCTCCGCCTCCAGCAGCGTCTCGAACGCGCGCAGGCTTTCCTCACCGGCGCCGCCGATGCGGATGTGGCGCGCGCCGCCGAACAGGGAGATCGACGCCGCCTCGTCGGCCAGCCGCGCGGGATCGGAGCGCAGCGTCGCCGGCTCCAGGTCGATCCGCTCCGCCTCGCTGCCCAGGCTGCGCGCCAGCCGCTGGGCGAGCTCGGCGGCGCCCGATTCGTCGGGCCCGTGGAGCAGGTAGAGCCGGATGTCGGGGCTGGGAGCGTCGAGCGCGGCGCGGATCTGGTTGGCGTTGGCCTTCACGGCTGCTTCTGGCTGCGCTGCGCGTAGAGCGCCAGCCGCGCGACGATCTTGTCGGCGACGATGCCCGACAGATTCTCCAGCGCCGAATTTTCCGCCGCGATGGTGGCATATTCGGAGCCGACGACGTCGATCCCCGCGTCCGATCCGGCGGTGTCGTCGAGCAGCACCGTGCCCTTTTCGAGGTCGACCAGCTGGAAACGCGCCCGCAGCGACCGCCGCTCGCGCGTCGTCACGTCGTTGCGGTTGACGCCCAGCCCGCTGATCTGGTCGTCGAGCGTCACGTCGAGCCGATAGCGCGCCTGCCCGTCACCCATCGCCGACAGCCGGTCGCGCAGCGCATTGGCCATCAGCCAGCCGGACTTGCCGGGAATCGGCGTCACCTCGACGCCGGCTAGCGTGCGCGCGACCGGGCCCGACGTACCGCCCGAATAAAGCGGATGCAGGCCGCAGCCGGCAAGCATCAGCGCCAGCGGCGCGAGGCCCGCCAGGCGCCTCATGCGACGAGATTCACCAGTCGGTCGGGCACGACGATCACCTTCCGGGGCGCCTTGCCGTCGAGCAGCCGGACGACGCGATCGCTGGCCAGCGCCGCCGCCTCGGTCGCCGCGCGATCGGTGCCCTTGGGCAGCGTCAGCGTGTCGCGCAGCTTGCCGTTGACCTGGATGGCGATGGTCACCTCGTCCTCGACCAGCAGCGCGGCGTCGACGGTGGGCCAGGCCGCATCGGCGACCAGGCCGTCGTGACCCGCGGCGGCCCAGGCTTCCTCGGCGACGTGCGGCACCATCGGCGAGACGATTCGCATCAGCGTGTGGATCGCATTGGTGCGCGACGCCGACGGCGAAGCCTTCTCGATCGCAGCGGTGAGCTCGTAGATCTTGGCCACCGCCTTGTTGAACGACAGCGCCTCGATATCCTCGGCGACGCCCGCGATCGTCTGGTTGAGCTTGCGGTCGAGCGTCTTGTCCTCGCCCTCGGCAGCGTCCGGACCGTCGAACAGCCGCCACAGACGCTGGATGAAGCGCCACGCCCCCTCGATGCCGTTCTCGCTCCATTCGAGGTCGCGCTCGGGCGGCGAGTCGGACAGCATGAACCAGCGCACCGCGTCGGCGCCGTACTGGTCGACGATCGGCTCCGGATCGACGGTGTTCTTCTTCGACTTCGACATCTTCTCGACGCGGCCGACCGTAATCGGCTGTCCCGTGGCGATCTCGATGCCGTCCTTCACCTCAGCCGGGCCGAGCCAGCGGTTGTCGTCGGATTTGTAAGTCTCGTGCGTCACCATGCCCTGGGTGAACAGGCCGGCGAACGGCTCGTCGATGTCGAGCATGCCGATGTGCTTCAGCGCGCGCGTCCAGAAGCGCGCGTAGAGCAGGTGCAGGATCGCATGCTCGACGCCGCCGATATACTGGCCGACCGGCAACCACTTCTCGGCGGCTTCGCGATCGAACGGCTTGTCGTCCGGCTGGCTCGCGAAGCGGATGAAATACCAGGACGAATCGACGAACGTGTCGAGCGTGTCGGTCTCGCGCCGCGCCGGCTTGCCGCAGCTCGGGCAGTCGACATGCTTCCAGGTCGGATGGCGATCGAGCGGGTTGCCGGGCACGTCGAACGTCACGTCCTCGGGCAGCTTCACCGGCAGCTGGTCCTTGGGCACCGCCACCGGTCCGCACGCCTCGCAATGGACGATCGGGATCGGCGTGCCCCAGTAACGCTGGCGGCTGACGCCCCAGTCGCGCAGGCGATAGACCGTTGAGCCCTCGCCCCAGCCTTCGGCCTCGGCACGGGCGATGACGGCACGCTTGGCGTCTTCGACGGCCATGCCGTCGAGAAATCCGGAAATCACCAGCACACCGGGGCCGGTATAGGCCTCGTCGCCCTCGAACACCGGGTCGGTCTTGTCGCCCTCGGCGACCACGCGGCGGACGTCGAGCCCGTATTTGCGCGCGAAATCGAGGTCGCGCTGGTCGTGCGCCGGTACGCCCATCACCGCGCCCGAACAGTAGTCCATCAGCACGAAATTGGCGATGTAGACCGGCAGCTCGATTCCCGGATCGAGCGGATGAACCGCCTTCAGCCCGGTGTCGTAGCCAAGCTTCTCCTGCGTCTCCAGCTCGGCGGCGGTGGTCCCGCCGCGCTTGCACAGCTCGATGAAGCGCAGCGCCTCGACATTGTCGGCGGCATGGGCCTGCGCGATCGGATGATCGGCCGCGACCGCGACGAAGCTCGCGCCGAAAATCGTGTCCGGCCGCGTCGAGAACACCTCGATCTCGTCCGTGCTGTTCTCCAGCTTGAACCGGAAGGTCAGGCCCTGGCTCTTGCCGATCCAGTTTTCCTGCATCAGCTTGACCTTGTCGGGCCAGTGATCGAGGCCCTTGAGCCCGTCCAGCAGCTCGTCGGCGAACTGGGTGATCTTCAGGAACCACTGGCTCAGCTTGCGCTTCTCGACCAAGGCGCCCGAGCGCCAGCCGCGGCCGTCGATCACCTGCTCGTTGGCCAGCACGGTCATGTCGACCGGGTCCCAATTGACCGCCGATTCCTTGCGATAGACCAGGCCCGCCGCATAGAGATCGAGGAACAGCGCCTGTTCGTGGCCGTAATAAGCGGGCTCGCAGGTGGCGAGCTCGCGCGTCCAGTCGAGCGCGAAGCCCAGCCGCTTGAGCTGCGCCTTCATCGTCGCGATGTTCGCACGCGTCCAGCCGCCGGGCGCGACGCCCTTTTCCATCGCCGCGTTTTCGGCGGGCATGCCGAACGCGTCCCAGCCCATCGGATGCAGCACCTCGTGCCCGGTCATCCGCTTGTAGCGGGCCAGCACGTCGCCCATCGTATAGTTGCGGACATGCCCCATGTGGATGCGCCCCGACGGATAGGGGAACATCTCCAGCACATAGGCATGCGGCTTGGGCGAATCGTTACGCGCGGCGAAGGTGCGGTTTTCCTCCCACACCCTCTGCCAGGCCGCGTCGGCTTTCAGCGCGTTGAAGCGCGACGCCATATGGCTACTCCGTTTATTTGGTGGCGAGCGACTGGCGCCGCAGGTCACGTGCCTTGGTCAGGATCACGCCTTCCAGCTTCTGCACCGTGGCGGCGGCGACAGGGGCATCGACCCACTGGCCGTTCTGCTTGATCTGGCGAAGGGCGGCGACGCGCAGCGCGTCGGCGCGCAGGTCCTGGTCGAGGATGGTGACCGTCAGCTTCATGCGCTCGGCCGGGGCGTTGGGATTGACGTACCAGTCGGTGACGATCACCCCGCCGTTCGAATCCGCCTGCAGCAGCGGCATGAACGACAGCGTGTCGAGGCTGGCGCGCCACAGATAGCTGTTGACGCCGATGGTCGTCGTCTTTGCCGCCGCCATATCGGGATTGGGGCGGTGATGGCCGGCACAGGCGGCGATCGGCAAAGCGAGCGAAGCCACGATCGCGGTGCGCAACAGGCGGTTCATTGGCGGTTCCCTGGACGACAAGAGACGGTTCGCCCGCATCTATAGATAGTCTCGCGCGCGCCGCAAGCGCACTCGCGCTGTGGGCCGGGTGCAACACTTATGGGCAAAACGACTCTGCCCTGTGGAAAAATGACGAAACACCATGATATGGGCGTTGGAGGGAGTGGAAGGGATTCATGAAGGGACGTGGAGTCATCGCCGGCGCTTGGCTGGGGGCGCTTGCCGCCGCCGCTGTCGCCGTGACTCCGGCGCTCGGCTATGCTCTGGCCGGCGGCGGCGACGCGCCGCGTGGCGATACCTTCGGCATTTTCGGCGGAATCGGCTCGTTCACGCCAACCTCGGCCGATCCCGCGCTCGCCGCGGCGCTCGCGAAGAGCGGGCTGAAGGCGACCGGTTTCCGCTTCACGCCGTCCGAAGCGCGCGACGAGGATCATCACGATATCACCGTCCAGGTGCACGGCCGCACCGCGCGCAGCAGCCACCGTGCCCAGCCCGACCAGATCGCCGACGAGGATGATTCGGTGCGACTCGCGCCGATCGCCTATAATCTCGGCATGTCGGTGGGGTGGAAGCGGTTCGCGCTGTCGGGCGACGTCACCCATGTCGATCTCGCCGGGCAGCCGGGCAGCCGCCAGGCCGCCGATGTCGGCGTCAGCTACACCGGCCGCCGCGCCAGCGCGCGCGTGAAGGTGGAAACGCAGAAGCCGCTCGATGACGCGCCGGTGATGGTCCAGGAAGCGCCGAGCAGCACGATCGACGTCGGCGGGTCCTATTCGCTGACCCGCAACCTCGATGTCACCGCCGGCGTCCGCTACAAGTCGGAGCAGAACGACCAGCGGCTGCGCTATCTCGACGATAATCCTCGCGACAGCCAGTCGGTCTATATCGGCGCTGCCTTCCGCTTCTGATCGGTTCTTGATCGGGTGAGACGGTCAGCTGCCGGGTGACCGGGCCGGCTTCGACCAGGCGTCGATCGCCGCCCACCCATCAAACCCGCGCAACAGCAGGCGGGCTCCCCGCGCCGCCGAAACGCCGCCCAGCGCGACTGTCGCAACCGGCATGCCTGTGGTGATGCACCGCGCCGCGGCAATCCCCAACGCCGGCGCGCCGGGATGGGAGCGGGTCGCGAACACCGGCGAGACGAACAGCACCGCCGCGCCCCGGCGCAACGCGCGCACCGCCTGCCCACGGTCGTGCGCCGGCCAGGTCACCAGCCCCGGCCCCGATCGGCCGTGCACGCCATCCTCCCGCCCCAGCCGCTCGCCGCCGGCGCGGACCAGCACCAGCCCGCGCGCCGCGGCGATGCGCGCGACCCGGCGGTAGAGCCGGCGCCGCTCCGCCGCGGGCGTCGCATAATGGCGGAACACCACGCCGCCCCCACGCGGCACCCGGCGCAGCGCCGTCCACAATCCCTCACCCATCCGTTCGTCGGTCATCAGCCAGTGGCGCGGGATCGATCGGGCGGGGTGGCGGCGGGTCACGCTGCTCCCTATAGCAGCGCGCATGACGCCCGACGATCCCGCCGACCGGCTTCACACGGTCACCACCACCATCGCCAAGGCCGCCCGCCTCGCCGGCCGCAAGGCCCAAGACGTGACGCTGATCGCGGTGTCGAAGATGCACGACGCGCCGACAATCGCGCCGCTGATCGCCGCCGGGCACCGCGTGTTCGGTGAGAACCGCGTGCAGGAGGCGCAGGGGAAATGGCCGGCGCTGCGCGAAGCGACGCCGGACATCGTGCTGCACCTGATCGGCCAGCTCCAGTCCAACAAGGCGGAGGATGCCGTCGCGCTGTTCGACGCGATCCATTCGGTCGACCGGCCGTCGCTCGTGACCGCCCTCGCACGCGCGATGGACAAGCTCGACCGCCGGCCGCCCTGCTTCATCCAGGTCAATATCGGTGACGAGCCGCAGAAGGGCGGCGTGGCGATCGCCGACCTGTCCACGCTGCTCGAAACCGCGCGCGAGGCGGCGCTGCCGGTCGCCGGGCTGATGTGCATTCCGCCGCTCGAGGTGGAGCCCGCCCCCTATTTCGCCCTGCTCGCCAAGCTCGCCCGCAAGGAAGGCCTCGCCGGCCTCAGCATGGGTATGTCGAGCGATTACGAAACCGCGGTGGCCCTGGGCGCGACGCACGTCCGCGTCGGCACCGCCCTG
>JBQCHA010000134.1:0-3402 GCA_051955175.1 Sphingomonas sp. | reverse complement strand
TCAGCGGTGACTCGACGGCGGCTCGACAGCGGCTGTCACAAAAGGGTAACCGTTGTGTCACATGAGGGTCGCTGCCGACGCTTAGGCCGGCGCCGATTTCAATGGAGACACCGCGTGACCAAGACGGCTTTTGCCATTCCCCTGCTGGCGCTTGCGCTGGCCGGATGCCACGGTAACCAGCAGAACGGCAACGCGACGTCGGCTACCGCCGGCACGGCGGTGACCGGCGCGGGATCGACCTTCATCTACCCGGTGCTGTCGGCCTGGTCGGCGGACTACAGCAAGCAGACCGGCGTCAAGATCAACTATCAGTCGATCGGCTCCGGCGGCGGCATCGCCCAGATCAAGGCCGGCACCGTCGATTTCGGCGCGACCGACAAGCCGCTCGAGTCGAAGGAACTGGCCGAGGCCGGCCTCGCGCAGTTCCCGGCGGTGATCGGCGGCATCGTGCCCGTCGTGCACATCAACGGCATCCAGGCCGGCAAGCTGAAGCTGACCGGCCCGGTGCTGGCCGACATCTATGCCGGCAAGATCACCAAGTGGAACGACCCGCAGATCACCGGCCTCAACCCCGGCGTGACGCTGCCTGCCGCGACCATTGCCGTGGTGCACCGGTCGGACGGCTCGGGCACCACGTTCAACTGGACGCATTATCTGAGCCAGGTCAGCCCGACATGGAAGGCTGGCCCGGGTGAGGGGACTGCGGTTTCATGGCCGACCGGCATCGGCGGCAAGGGCAACGAAGGCGTCGCCGCCTATGTCGACCAGGTGCCGAACGCGATCGGCTATGTCGAATATGCCTATGTCATCCAGAACCACATGGCCTGGGCGGCGGTGCAGAACGCGGCCGGCAATTACGTCGCGCCGAGCACGGCGTCCTTCCAGAATGCGGCGTCCAGCGCCGATTGGGACAAGGCGCAGGATTTCGACCTGGTGATGACCAACGCGCGGGGCGCCAACGCCTATCCGATCACGGCGACGACCTTCGTCCTGATCCACAAGCAACCGAAGAACGAAGCCGCCGCCAAGGCCGCGATCAAGTTCTTCCAATGGTCGTTCGTCAACGGGCAGCAGCAGGCCGAGAAGCTTGACTACGTGCCGCTGCCGAAGGCGCTGGTCGACAAGATCAACTCCTATCTCGCCGCCAACGTGAAGTGATTGCGATGAAAATGCCCGCCCGTCAGCGCGGCGGCTCTCTTGCGGAGGTGGCCTTCCGGGCCTCCACCGCGGGGGCTGCCTGGCTGGTGCTGATCGCGCTGGTCGCCGTCGCGGTGTCGATGGCGTGGGGCGGGCGGCTGGCGTTCCAGACGTTCGGCTTCGGCTTCGTCACCAGCTCGGACTGGGACGTGGTCAACGGCCAGTTCGGCGCGCTGGTCGCGATCTACGGCACGTTGGTCAGCTCGGCGATCGCGCTGGTCATCGCCGTGCCGGTCAGCATCGGCATCGGCTTGTTCCTGACCGACATCGCGCCGACCTGGTCGCGGCGGCCGATCGCCGTGGCGATCGAGCTGCTCGCGGCGATCCCCAGCATCATCTACGGCATGTGGGGCCTGTTCGTGTTCGCGCCGTTCATGGCCAACCATGTCGAACCGTGGCTCAACGACCATCTCGGCCCGCTGCCGGTGATCGGCGCGTTGTTCGCCGGACCGCCGATCGGCATCGGCATGCTGACCGCCGGCATCGTGCTGGGCGTGATGATCGTGCCGTTCATCGCCGCGGTCGCGCGCGACGTGTTCTCGGCGGTGCCGGCGCCGCTGCGCGAATCGGCGGTGGCGCTGGGCGCGACGCGCTGGGAAATCCTGCGCCGCGTGACCTTGCCCTACACCCGTTCGGCGGTGATCGGCGCGATCTTCCTCGGTCTCGGCCGCGCGCTGGGCGAGACGATGGCGGTGACCTTCGTGCTGGGCAACGCGCACCAGTTGTCGGCCTCGCTGCTGATGCCGGGCAATTCGATCGCGGCGGCAATCGCCAACGAATTCACCGAGGCGGATACCGCGCTGTACCGCTCGGCGCTGATCGCGCTCGCCTTCCTGCTGTTCGTCATCACCTTCATCGTTCTGTCGATCGCCAAGCTTATGCTCCGGCGACTCGATCGCAGCATGGGCCGGACGCACTGACATGAACCGGATCATTCGCCGCCGCCGCATCGTCGATGCGATCGCTCTATGCTGCGCCGGGCTGGCGACGCTGCTCGGGCTGGTGTTCCTCGCCTGGATCCTGTGGACGACGGTCAGCTACGGCGCCGCCGCGCTGACGCCGGCGCTGATCACCGAGATGACGCCGCCGCCGGGGGAAAGCGGCGGCTTGCTCAACGCGCTGTATGGCAGCGCGGTGATGGTGCTCCTGGCGCTGGCGATCGGGACGCCGATCGGCATCGCGGCGGGCACCTATCTGGCTGAGCATGGCCGTCACACCCGGCTTGCCAGCGCGGTACGGTTCGTCAACGACATCCTGCTCAGCGCACCGTCGATCGTGCTCGGCCTGTTCGTCTACGAGCTGGTGGTGGCGACGAGCGGCCATTTCTCCGGCTGGGCGGGCGCGCTGGCGCTGGCGCTGATCCTGATCCCGGTGGTGGTGCGCACCAGCGACGAGGCGCTGCGCCTGGTGCCCGATCGCATGCGCGAGGCGGCGTTCGCGCTGGGCCTGCCGGGCTGGAAGGTGACCGGGCAGGTGCTGATCCGCGCCGCGATCAACGGCATCATCACCGGCGTGCTGCTGGGCCTTGCCCGCATCAGCGGCGAGACCGCGCCGCTCCTGTTCACCGCGCTCAACAACCAATTCTGGAGCGCCGACCTCAACCAGCCGCTGGCCAACGTGCCGGTGGTGATCTTCCAATATGCGATGAGCCCGTACGACGAGTGGCACTCGCTGGCCTGGGCGGGCGCGCTGTTGCTGACGGCGTTCGTGCTGACGCTCAGCCTGCTCGTCCGCATCTTCGCGCGTTCACGGGGGAATAAATGACCGACTCGTCCGTCATGGCGACCAGCAGCGATCTCGCCGCGGTGCCGGCCAACGCACCGACCCAGATCGCGGTGCGCGACCTCAATTTCTTCTATGGCAAGACGCAGGCACTGAGGCACGTCAGCCTGGACATTCCGGCGCGCGCGGTGACCGCGATCATCGGGCCGTCGGGCTGCGGCAAGTCGACGTTGCTGCGGACCTTCAACCGCATCTACGCGCTCTATCCGGAGCAGCGGGCCGAGGGCGAGATCCTGCTCGACGGCGAGAACATCCTCGACCGCAGCATCGACCTGGCGGACCTGCGCCGCCGCGTCGGCATGGTGTTCCAGAAGCCGACGCCGTTCGCTTCGTCGATCCGCAACAACGTCAGCTTCGCGCTGTCGCATTACGAGAAATTGTCGCGGTCGGAGACCGCCGATCGCGTCGAGGACGCGCTACGCC
>JBQCHA010000133.1:0-22347 GCA_051955175.1 Sphingomonas sp. | reverse complement strand
ATGCCGCTTTCGGTGACGTAGATCGGCTTCGTCGTCCTGCGCGCCGCAAGCCGGATCGTCTTGCCCAGCGCCTGCGGATAATATTCGTAGCCGGCGGCGGTCAGTTCGGCTCCCTCCGGCGGCTTTACCATGCCCTTCGCGTCGAAGCGGAAGCGGGTATAGGTCTGCACGCCGACGAAATCGCTGGCGTTCACCGCGTCCCACCAATTGCCATAGAGCATCGCCTCCATCGCAGGGGCGATGCTGTCCGGCCCCGCCGGTTCGATCGCCTGCGTGGTCAGGGTGACACCGACCGGGAAGTCGCCGGGGCCGGCCTTGATCGCCTGATAGGCCTTGGCGTGAGCGACGAGCAGTTGCGGATCGACGCGGTCGGGATCGGCGAACAACAGCGAGGAGAATCGCGGCGAATTGGTCGCCCGCGCCGCCGCGGCGATCATCGCCTTGCGCGCGGCGACATGCTCGGGGGTCGCCGCGCCGGCGAGCATCTTCACGAGCAGCGAGATGTTTGCCTCGTTGAACGGCGCCGCCATGCCGATCTGGTCGCCCAAGGCGCGCGTCGCGCGATCGCAATAGCGTGCGAACAGATCAGGGCTGTCGTCCCGCTCCCAGCCGCCGCGCTCGGCGAACCAGCGCGGCACGGTGAAATGGTTGTACGAGAGGATCGGCAGCAGGCCGTGCCCGCGGCACGCGGCAAGCACGCGCTTGTAATGATCGAGCACGGCGTTCGAGAAGACGCCGGGCTCGGGCTCGATGCGCGCCCATTCGATGCCGAAGCGGTAACAGTTGAAGCCGAGGCTTCCGGCGATCGCGAAATCCTGATCGTAGCGATTGTAGCTGTCGCAGGCGTCGCCCGACGGATCCTTGTAGACCGTCTCGGCCAGGTTCTCGAGCAGCCAGCTGTCCGAATTGACGTCGTTGCCCTCGCTCTGATGCGCCGAGATCGCGGCGCCCCACAGGAAGCCCTTTGGCATCGGCCGCGTCGGTGCCGCCCCGACCGGCGTAGCGCCCATCGCCGTTGCCGCCGCCAACCCGGCGAGCAGCTCGCGCCGTGTCGTCGTCATTTCCCCTCCCTTGTCGCTCTGCTATGTCCGGCGACGGAAGGACATTAACTCTGTCGTTAGTCAGTGTCGACGCAGTTTCGGTGGAGCGCGACCCGCGCGCCGCACGTCGACGCCGGCTCGGGTCAGATCGGCGCGGGCGAGGACCGCAGGCGGCCGGCCATTGCCGTTTCGTCGGCGCGCAGCGTCAGGATTTCGACGCCGCTGTCGGTGACCGCCACGGTATGCTCGAACTGGGCGGAAAGCTTGCCGTCGCTGGTCACCACGGTCCAGCCGTCGCGCTGCGTCACGACCTTGCGGCTGCCCTGGTTGACCATCGGCTCGATGGTGAAGACCATGCCCGGCCGCAATGCCAGGCCGGTGCCGGGCCGGCCGAAGTTGAGCACCTGCGGCTCCTCGTGCATCTCGCGGCCGATGCCGTGCCCGCAATAGTCGCGCACGACGGTGTAGCCGTTCTTCTTGGCATGGCGTTCGATGGCGAAGCCGATGTCGCCCAGCCGCGCGCCCGGGCGGACCTGGCCGATGCCCTGCCACATCGCCTCCTGCGCGACGCGGACCAGCCGCTTGGCGCCGGGCGGGGCGTCGCCGACCAGAGAGGTCTTGCTCGAATCGGCGATGAAGCCGTTCTTTTCCAGCGTGATGTCGAGGTTGATGATGTCGCCGTCACGGATGATCTCGTCCGCGTCCGGCACGCCGTGGCAAACGACGTGATTGATCGAGCAGTTCAGGACGTAGTTGAAGCCATACTGCCCCTTGCTCGCGGGGCGGGCGGCGAGATCGATGGTGATGAAGCGCTCGACCAGGTCGTTGACCTGCAGCGTCGACATGCCGGCCAGGTCCTGCCGGTCGAGCATCTCGAACACCGACGCCAGCAGCCTGCCCGACAGGCGCATCAGCGCCAGCTCGTCCGGCGTCTTCACCATGTCAGGCGGCCTTCGCCTCCGGCAGATGCACCTCGGCGGCGGCGAGCTGCATGCGGACGATCTGGCTGAAGGAGAGGGTGGGATTGGCCTCGGCCAGCATCCCGATCTTCATCCAGAATTCGGCCTGCGCGTTGATCGAGCGGCACATGACCGTGCTCGCGCGGCGGATTTCCTCATGCAGGTCGTCGTCGATCTTCACGATGCCCATGGTGCTACTCATATGCTGGGAGAATATGCGAACCATATACGATCCGTATACTCGCCCGTCAAATGCAGGTGCGTGTTTTTGATGCGGCGCAAAGGAGCGGCAGTTACGCCCGCCTAGCGCTCTCTCCGGCGAAGGAGCGGAGCGGGCGATGGGCGATTATGACGTGATCGTGGTGGGCGGCGGCCCGGCCGGCCTGGCTTTCGCCCGCGGGCTGGCGGGCACCGACCTTCGTGTGGCCGTTATCGAGCGCCAGGCGGCGGCCGCGCTGGCCGCTCCGCCGAGCGACGGCCGCGAGATCGCGCTGACGCAACGATCGGTGGCGGCGTTGCGTGCGCTCGGGGCGTGGGACCTGATCGATCCAGAAGCGATCGCGCCATTGCGGGGCGCGCGGGTGGTGAACGGCCGCTCGCCGTTCGCGCTAGACTTCGCCCCGAGCGGCAGCGGCGCCGATCCGCTCGGCTGGCTGGTCTCGAACCACGCGCTTCGGCGCGCCTTGTTTGCGGCGGTGTCGGGGCAAGTTGGCCTGACGCTGTTCGCCGCCGCCGCGGTGCAGCGGGTGCGCGCGTCGCGCAGCGGCGCGACGGTGATGCTCCAGGACGGAGGCACGCTCACCGCGCGGCTGGTGGTTGCGGCGGATTCACGCTTTTCGGCAGTCCGCGACCAGCTGGGCATCCCAGCCGAGATCAACCGGCTCGGCCGATCAATGCTGGTGTGCCGTGTCGCTCATGAGCGCGATCATGGCGAGATCGCCACCGAGTGGTTCGGCCATGGCCAGACGATCGCCATGTTGCCGCTGCGGGGCCGGATGTCTTCCGCGGTGCTCACGCTCGACACCGCGGCGATCGAGCGGGCGGCGGAGCTCGCGCCGGAAGCGCTGGCGCAGGAGATCGCGTGCCGCTTCGACCACCGGCTGGGCGCGATGACACTGGTCGAGGGGCCGCATGTCTATCCGCTGGCGACGACCTATGCGCGGCACTTCGTTGCCGAAGGCGCGGCGCTGATCGGCGATGCGGCGGTCGGCATGCACCCGGTGACCGCGCATGGCTTCAACCTGGGGCTGCAATCGGCAGTCGGTCTGGCCGGACTGCTGCGCCATGCACCACCGCGCGGCGGCGCGCTGGCGTCGCCGCTGCTGCTGCGCCGTTATGAGGTGGCCCATCGTCTGGCGACGCGCCCGATCTACACGGGCACCAACCTGCTTGTCGGGCTCTATACGGCGGAGCATCCGGCCGCCAGGATCGCGCGCCACGCAGGGCTGCGCGCGGCGCGGCAGGTGCTGCCGGTCAACGCCGCGATCACCCGGATGCTGATGCGGCGATAGCGCGCGCGTCGTTGACGACGGTCAATGCCGGCCGCTGCGCGAGCGACCAACAGCCGGGGCATGACGTCGAGGGCCGCAGCAATGTGTCGCAATCCGGGGCCTGCCTGGCCGGAGAGCCATCAGGGCGACAGCGCTTCCGGGCGCCAGATGGAGGATCGCGAGATGCTGCGCCGGGCGGCGCTGCTGACGCGAGACCTGCACGCGCCGCGCCCGTGGATCTATTGGACCGATTGCCTGGGATCCGCGGCGGTCGGTTATGCCGCGATGGCGGGCGCGATGCTCGTGGAGCGCTGGTGGCTGGTCGTGCCGATGATGCTGGTCGCGGTCCTGGCACTGTATCGCGCGGTGCTGTTCATCCATGAGATCACGCATCTCGATCACCGAAAGCTGCCGGGATTTCGCCTCGCCTGGAATCTGGTGGTCGGCGCGCCGCTGCTGCTGCCCTCGTTCCTCTACGAGGGCATCCATGGCGTGCATCATTCGCGGGCGCACTACGGCACCGCCGGCGATCCCGAATATCTGCCGCTCGCGCGGATGCGGCCGTGGAGCCTGCCGCTGTTCCTGCTCGCTGCGCTGCTGATGCCGCTGCTGCTGCTCGTCCGGTTCGGCGTGCTCGGCCCGTTGTCCTGGGTCATGCCGCCGCTCAGGCGCGTGCTGGTGGCGCGATTTTCGGCGCTGGAAGTGAACCCGGGCTACGTCCGCCCGGCGCCCCGCGGTGACTTCGCCAGGCGCTGGTATTGGCAGGAGGCGGGCGCCAGCGCGGTGGCGATCGCGATCCTGGCGGGGCTCGCCATGGGCGTCCTGCCGTTCGCTGACGTCGCGATCTACGGCGCCATCGTCGCCGGTGTCGCGGTGCTCAACCAGACGCGTACGCTGGTCGCGCACCTGTGGGAGAATGACGGCGCGCAGCTTTCGCTGACCGGGCAGTATCTCGACAGCACCAACGTGCCGCCGGCGTTTCCCGGCGCATTGTGGGCGCCGGTCGGGCTGCGCTTCCACGCGCTGCATCACCTGCTGCCGCGGCTGCCCTATCATGCGCTGGCCGAGGCGCATCGTCGGATCACCGCCGCGCTGCCCCCTGATTCCGCTTATACCGGAGCCAATTACCCGTCGCTCGGCATATTGCTGACGCGGCTGGTCGCGGCGACGCTGCGGTCCTGAAACTGCTGCTCAGTGCGCCAGCAGCAGCGGCACCTTGACCTCGCGGAACAGCCGCTGCGTCACGCCGCCGAACGTCGCTTCCACCCAACGGCGGTGGCCGAAGCCGCCCATCACCAGCCAGGTGGCGCCGAGACGGCGCACCATGTTGAGGATCACGCCGCTCGCCACGTCCAGTCCCGCGGGCTCGCGCCGCACCACCGGTTTGATGCCGTGCCGCGACAGATAGGCCGCCGCCTCCTCCGCCGGCTTGCATACCGACCCGTCGTCCACCTCGAGCAACGTGACCGCGTCGGCCAGCGCCAGCAGCGGCACGGCCGCGCGCAGCGCTGCCTCGGCGGTCGGCGACCCGTCCCAGGCAACCAGCGCATGGCCGCAGACCTCGAAGCCGCGTGCCTGTTGCGGCACCGCGAGCAGCGGCTTTTCGGATTTCACGATTAACTCGCCGGCGAGCTGCGCCATCTCGCGGTGGGGAAAGCGATCGAGATGGGCGCTGACCACGACGATGTCGTTGAGGTGCAGCGCGCGCAGCACGCTGTCGGCCAGGCCGCCGGCGACATCGGTCCAGCTCCACGGCACGTCCTCGATGACCAGCCGCTGCTCCAGCCGATCGCGGTTGCGCGCTTCCTTTTCCTGCTCGTCGGCGATCAGCAGCGCCTCGCCGCCGGTCGAGACATATTCGTCCATGAAGCGCGGCATGATTGCGACGTCGAGGCACGACAGATGCCCCTCGATCGCGCGCGTCAGGTCCAGCGCGCATTGCAGCCGCGCCTCCTGTCCGACGTCGTCGTGGATCAGCAGCAGGACGTTCTTCATCGGGCACCCTCCAGTCGATTGGCTGCAGGCTAGGGGCGGCACGGTCGCCGGCCTATCGGGGCTTTCGCGTAGGACAGCGGCGGCGGGATCAGGGTCTTTACGCACTGACACCGACCGTCAGGAGCGTAGAATCGGGCAAATGGACCACGATCTGCTCGATGCCGCAGCTGAAGGCTCCGCCAAGGGGCTGGCCGAGGTGCTGCGCCGACACGCAGAGCCGCTGCCGGACCCGGCCGATGCCGCTGCGTTCGGGGCGATGTTCGACCGGTTCGGCGATGCCCGCGTCGTGCTGCTGGGCGAGGCGACGCACGGGACGTCGGAATTCTATCGCGCCCGCGCGGCGATCAGCCGGCATTTGATCGAACATCACGGCTTCACCATCGTCGCGGTCGAGGCCGACTGGCCCGATGCGGCGCGGATCGACGATTACGTCCGCCATCAGGCGCCGCGTCCGCGCCGCGGCGACGTGTTCGCGCGCTTCCCGACCTGGATGTGGCGCAATGTCGAGGTGCTGGAGTTCGCTGACTGGCTGCGCACCCACAATGCCGCGCGCGCCGAGGCGGAGCGGGTCTCTTTCCGCGGCCTCGACGTCTACTCGTTGAGCGAATCGATCCACGCCGTGCTCACCTATCTCGACAAGGTCGATCCGGCCGGCGCGGCCGAGGCGCGGCGGCGCTACGGCTGCCTGACCCCGTGGCAGGACGAGCCCAGCGACTATGGCCGGACGGCGCTGCTGACCGGGCGCAGCGATTGCGAGGATGGTGCGGTGGCGCAGCTGCGCGCGCTGCTGGCGCGCCGGCTCGACTACATCCGGCATGACGGCGAGAGCTGGTTCGACGCGGTGCAGAACGCGCGCATCGTGCGCGCCGCCGAGCGCTATTACCGCGCCATGTACCGCAGCTCGACCGAGAGCTGGAACCTGCGCGACCGCCACATGTACGCGACGTTGCAGGCGCTGCTGGCGCATCAGGGCGACGGCGCGAAGGCGATCGTCTGGGCGCACAACAGCCATATCGGCAATGCTGCGGCGACAGCGATGGGCTGGCAGGGCGAATTCAACATCGGCGAGCTGACCCGCACCGCGCTGGGCGACGAGGCGGTGCTGATCGGCTTCGGCACCGACACCGGCACCGTCGCCGCGGCGAGCGCCTGGGGTGCGGAGATGGAGATCAAGACGGTTCGCCCGTCGCGCCCCGACAGCTATGAGCATGTATTCCGCAAGACGGGCGTCGAGCGCTGCCTGGTCGACTGGCGCGGCACCGCCCGGTCGGAGCTGACGGCGGCGCTGCGCGAGCCGCGGCTGGAGCGCGCGATCGGCGTCGTCTATCGGCCCGAGACCGAGCGGATGAGCCACTATTTCGACGCGGTGATGGCCGAGCAGTTCGACGCGTTCGTCTGGTTCGAGCATAGCCGTGCGGTGACGCCGCTGGGTCCGGAACATGCCCGCGGCGCGCCCGAGACCTGGCCGTTCGGCTTATGACGGCGCAATTCATCGAGCCGCCGGTCGATGTGGTGGTCGAACCCGACCATCTGCCGGCGCTGCTCGGCGTGCCGGAGAACGTGCGCGGGCTGGTGATCTTCGCGCACGGCAGCGGCAGCGGCCGGCTGAGCCCCCGCAACAACTATGTCGCCAGCCGCTTGCGCGAGGCTGGGCTCGCGACGTTGCTGCTCGACCTGCTCACCCCCGACGAGGAGCTCGACCGGCGCAACGTGTTCGACATTCCGCTGCTTGCCTCCCGGCTGACCGCGGCGATCGAGTGGGCGGCGCTGGTGCGCCCGGTGCGCGACCTGCCGGTCGGCCTGTTCGGCGCCAGCACCGGGGCGGGCGCGGCGTTGCTTGCCGCGTCGCGCGCCGATGCGCGGTTGCGCGCGGTCGTCTCGCGCGGCGGCCGGCCCGACCTTGCGGGCTCGGCGGCACTGGCGCGGGTGCGCGCGCCGACCTTGCTGATCGTCGGCAGCCGCGACCTGCCGGTGATCGAGCTCAACCGCGCCGCAATGGCGCATCTCGCCTGCGAGCACGAGCTGGTCATCGTGCCGGGCGCGCATCATCTGTTCGAGGAGCCGGGCACGCTGGACGCGGTGGTCGACCACGCCGCGCGCTGGTTCCTGCGTCATTTCGAGGAGGTGGCGGATGAGAGGGATCTATCCCGAGTTCGATGACCGGCGCGATGCCGGGCGACGCCTGGCCGCGGCGCTGCAGCACCTGGCGGCGAGCCATCCGCTGGTTCTCGCCCTGCCGCGTGGCGGTGTTCCCGTGGCCTTCGAGGTGGCGCGTGCGCTGCACGCCGATCTCGACCTGCTGATGGTGCGCAAGCTCGGTGCGCCGGGGCATGAGGAGCTCGGCATCGGCGCGGTGACCGATGGCGCCGACCCGCACGCCATCCTGAACGACGAAATCGTCCGCCAGATCGCGCCCAGCCCCAGCTACATCCGCGACGAGATGCGCCGCCAGCTGGCCGAGATCGAGCGTCGGCGACGTTCCTATCTCGGCGATAGACCCGCCATTTCGCCCGCGGGCCGCACGGTCATCCTCGTCGACGACGGCATCGCCACCGGCGGCACGGTTCGGGCGGCATTGGAAGGGGTGCGGCAGTCACGGCCGGCGCGGCTGGTGCTGGCGGTGCCCGTCGCGCCCGCCGACTCGCTGGCGATGCTGCGCGATGCCTGTGACGAGATCGTCTGCCTGCACCAGCCGGATCCGTTCTTCGCCGTCGGCGCCCATTATCGCGACTTCACACAGACCAGCGATACCGAGGTGGTCGACCTGCTGGCGGCGGCGCGCGCGCTGCCCGCGGGGCAGGCGTGACGTATCGGGCATCTGCGATCAGTTGTGCGAGGCTTTCGACGTGCGCTGGGCAGGCGCGTCTTCGTCCTCGCCATCCAGCGTGGCGAGATCTCGCCGGGCCTCCTCCAGCAGAGCCCCGATCACCCTGCGTTCGGCAGGGTCCATCTCCTGCGCCAGGGCGTGTTCAAATCGCTCGATGTTATGCTGCAAGACAAAGCGGCGCATGTTTCTGACGCCCTAATATCGATCAATAGAATGGACTAATCTTAAGCCTTCGCAAGCCATGTGTCACGTCATCCCATCGGGATAGGAGACGCGAACCTTCGGCCTCTTATCGATCGGTTCATTCGACGGCACGATGGGGTAAGAGGCGGCATGGCTGTCACCGACATCGCGACGCGCACCTATAACCATAACTTCCGGCTGGACCCGATCGTCCGCAGCTTGCTGGACACCGATTTCTACAAGCTGCTGATGCTGCAGATGATCCGGCAGGTCTATCCGGACGTGGAAGCCACCTTCTCGGTCATCAACCGCACGCGGTCGGTGCGGCTGGCCGAGATCATCGACGAGGGCGAACTGCGCGCGCAGCTCGATCATGCGCGCACGATACGCTTCACCAAGAAGGAGCTGATCTGGCTGGCCGGCAACAGCTTCTACGGCAAGACGCAGATGTTCAGCCCCGATTTCATCGCCTGGCTCGCCGATTTCCGCCTGCCCGAATACGAATTGAGCAAGGCCGACGGGCAGTATGAGCTGCACTTCGCCGGGCCCTGGTCGCACACCACGATGTGGGAGATTCCCGCGCTGGCGATCGTCAACGAACTGCGCTCGCGCGCCGCCCTCAGCGACCGGGGGCGGTTCGCGCTCGACATCCTCTATGCCCGCGCCAAGGCCAAATTGTGGGAGAAGGTCGAGCGGCTGCGCCAGTTGCCCGACCTCGTCCTCTCCGACTTCGGCACGCGCCGCCGTCATGGTTTCCTGTGGCAGCGCTGGTGCGTCGAGGCGGTGAAGGAAGGACTGGGCGACCGCTTCATCGGCACGTCCAACGTCCTTTTGGCGATGGACGCCGATCTGGAGGCGATCGGCACCAACGCGCACGAACTGCCGATGGTCGAGGCCGCGCTGGCCGAGGATGACGCGGCGCTCGCCCGCGCGCCCTATCGCGTGCTGGAGGAGTGGCGGCGGCATTACGGCGGCAATTTGTTGATCGCGCTGCCCGATGCGTTCGGTACCACCGCCTTCCTGAAGAACGCGCCGGGCTGGCTGGCCGACTGGACCGGCTTTCGCCCCGACAGCATGCCGCCGATCGAGGGCGGGGAGCAGATCATCCGCTGGTGGCAGGCGCAGGGACGCGACCCCCGCACCAAATTGCTGATCTTTTCCGACGGGATGGACGTCGATTCGATCGAGCGCACCTATCGCCATTTTCATGGCCGGGTCCGCACCAGCTTTGGCTGGGGCACCAACCTGACCAACGATTTCCGCGGCTGCGATCCCGATGGCGGCACCGCGCTCGCGCCGATCTCGCTGGTGTGCAAGGTGGTCTGTGCCAACGGGCGGCCGGCGGTGAAGCTGTCCGACAATCCCGCCAAGGCAACCGGTGACGCGGCCGAGATCGAGCGTTACCTGCGCGTGTTCGGCGCCGCCGACCGCGCCGCGGCGCCGGTCGAGGTTTGAGCAACGGGGCGGCTTCACGATTGAACTCGGCCGCGGCATGCATAGATAGCCGGCGCATCGGGTGTGCGGGGGGCGGACCGCCCCTCGCGCACGTCCGGCCGGCCCACGACGGCGTCTCGACTTTGCGCGGCAACCCCGTTTAGGGAGGGCGCGACAGCAGGAAAGCCTTATGACCGATATCCCCAACGCCCAGCCCGACAGCCGCGAGACGACGGTGCTCGACGCGCCCGATAAGATGATCAAGGTGCGCGACGTGTTCGGGATCGATTCGGACATGCAATGCCCCGCCTTCAGCGAGGCGGACGAGCGCGTGCCCGATCTCGATCCCGCCTATGTGTTCGATCCCGACACGACGATGGCGATCCTGGCCGGCTTTGCCCACAACCGCCGCGTGATGATCCAGGGCTATCACGGCACCGGCAAGTCGAGCCACATCGAGCAGGTGGCGGCGCGCCTCAACTGGCCGTGCATCCGCATCAACCTCGACGCCCATATCAGCCGTATCGACCTGATCGGCCGCGACGCCATCGTGTTGCGCGAGGGCCAGCAGGTCACCGAATTCCGGGAGGGCCTGCTCCCCTGGGCGCTGCAGACCCCGACCGCCTTGGTGTTCGACGAATATGACGCCGGGCGCCCCGACGTGATGTTCGTCATCCAGCGCGTGCTGGAGACGGAGGGCAAGCTGACGCTGCTCGACCAGAACCGCGTGATTCGCCCCAATCCCTGGTTCCGCCTGTTCGCCACCGCCAACACGGTGGGCCTCGGCGACACCAGCGGGCTCTATCATGGCACGCAGCAGATCAACCAGGGCCAGATGGACCGCTGGAACATCGTCGTCACGCTCAACTATCTGCCGGCGGCGACCGAGGCGCAGATCGTGCTCGCCAAGTCGGGCGAATATGACAAACCCGACGGCAAGGCGACGGTGGAGAACATGGTCCGCGTCGCCGACCTGACCCGCAGGGGCTTCGTCAACGGCGACATCTCGACAGTGATGAGCCCGCGCACGGTGATCACCTGGGCGCAGAACACGCTGATCTTCGGCGACATCGGCTTTGCCTTCCGCCTGTCGTTCCTCAACAAATGCGACGAGGCCGAGCGTCCGCTGGTCGCCGAATATTACCAGCGCGTGTTCGGCAAGGACCTGCCGGAAAGCGTGGTCGCCCGCGCTTGAGGTAGCAAGACAAGTGGACTAAGTTTTCTTAGTCCACTCGTTGGAGGCAATTGATGGCCGAAGCCGACCCACCGGCGACGTTCAACGTCCACGATGCCAAGACACATTTGTCGAAGCTAATCGATCGCGCGCATGCCGGAGAGGAGATCGTGTTGGCCAAGGCGGGCGTGCCCTATGCCAAACTGGTCCCGATCGATGCGCCGGCGCCGAAGCCGAAGCGCGTCCCCGGCGGCTGGCCGGAGCTGTCCAAGGTGCCCGACACAGTCTGGTTCGCGCCGCTGCCGGAGGATGAACTGGCGCTGTGGGAGGGCAAGCGGCTGGAGAAATATGGCTTGTGATGCGTCTGCTGCTCGACACGCATGCCGTGCTGTTCTGGTGGGGCGCATCGTCCAAGCTCGGGCGCAGGGCCTATGAGGTGATTGCTGATCCCGACAACCGGGTACATGTCAGTGCCGCAAGCGCATGGGAGGTTGCGACGAAGTTCCGTATCGGCAAGCTCGACGACATCGGTGATCCGGTGACCACCTACCCGCGGCTGATGGCCGCCAACGGATTCGAGACGCTGGACGTGACGACCCAACACGGCCTGCGCGCCGGCACGCTGGATGGCGCGCATCGCGATCCCTTCGATCGCCTGATTGCCGCCCAGGCGTTGATGGAGGACCTGACGGTGGTCAGTCGCGATCCCGAGATTGCTGCCTTCGGATGCGAGGTGATCTGGTAGTGACTGCCGAAACCCCACTCGATCGCTTCAAGGCGGTGCTCGGCGGAACCGCGCGGGCGCTGTCGGAAGATAGCGAGCTCGATCTCGCCTTTACCGCCGACGCGCCGACGCAGGCCGGCAAGCACCTGAAGGTGCCGATGCCCGGGCGGCAGCTGCCGGCCGATCAAGTTGCCGAGGCGCGCGGTTTCGCCGATCAGTTCGCGCTCAGGATGCGGCTGCACGATGCGGGGATGCACGCGCGGGGCGCCCCCGACGAGCCGATCGCGCGCGCGGTCTATGACGCGGTCGAGGGCGCGCGGGTCGAGGCGCTGGGATCGCGCGGCTATGCCGGGATCGCCGACAATCTGGAGACCGCGCTCACCATGCGCCTGCGCGCCGATCCGATCGCCCGCGCGCGCAGCAAGGACGAGGTGCCGCTGTCGACGGCGCTCGGCCTGATGGTGCGCGAGCGGCTGACCGGGCGCGCGCCGCCGGCCTCCGCTGCGCTGGGCATGGCGCTGGTGCAGGAATGGCTGGAGGAGAAGGTCGGCCCCGATCTCGACGCCCTCGGCCTCGCCATCGACGACCAGCAGGCGTTCGCCGACCTCTCCCGCAAGATGCTGCGCGACCTGGAACTCACCGAGGGCGAGATGATGCCCGACGAGGAGGACGAGGGCGGCAGCGAGGACGAAGGCGAGGAACAGCAGGAAACCGACGAGGGCGAAGAGGGCGAGGAGCAGGGCGCCCAAGGCGAAGGCGATGTCGAGGCGCGCGGCGAACAGCAGCAGTCCGACGAGCAGGAAGGCGAGGGCGAGATCGACCAGGACTCGCTCGACGATGCCGAGGGCGAGCCCGGTGATGACGGCGAGGAGGGCATGCTGCCGGTGCGGCCCAACCGGCCGATGTCCGACCTGCCGCCGGCGTTCGACTATAAAGCGTGGACGACGCAGTTCGACGAGGTGGTCGCCGCCACCGAGCTGTGCGACAGCGACGAGCTGCAGCGCCTGCGCGCCTATCTCGACCAGCAACTGGTGCACCTGCAATCGGCCGTGTCGAAGCTCGCGAACCGGCTGCAGCGGCGGCTGATGGCGCAGCAGTCGCGCAGCTGGGACTTCGATCAGGAGGAAGGGCTGCTCGACGCCGCGCGGCTGGCGCGCGTGGTGATCAACCCGATGCAGTCGCTCTCCTACAAGATCGAGCGCGACACCGAGTTCCGCGACACCGTGGTGACGCTGCTCATCGACAATTCCGGCTCGATGCGCGGCCGGCCGATCGGCATCGCGGCGATTTCCGCCGACATCCTGGCGCGCACGCTGGAGCGCTGCGGCGTCAAGACCGAGATTCTGGGCTTCACCACCCGCGCGTGGAAGGGCGGTCAGAGCCGTGAGGCGTGGCTCGCCGCCGGTCGCCCGCCGCAGCCGGGGCGGCTCAACGACATCCGCCACATCGTCTACAAACAGGCGGATGAGCCGTGGCGGCGCGCGCGCGCCAGCCTGGGGCTGATGATGCGCGAAGGGCTGCTGAAGGAAAATATCGACGGCGAGGCGCTGCTGTGGGCGCACAACCGCCTGATCAGCCGGCCAGAGGAGCGCAAGATCCTGATGGTCATCTCCGACGGCGCGCCGGTCGACGATTCGACCCTCAGCGTCAATTCGGGCAGCTATCTGGAGCGCCACTTGCGCCAGGTGATCGGCTGGATCGAGAGCCGCTCGCCGGTCGAGCTGGTCGCGATCGGCATCGGCCACGACGTGACGCGCTATTACCAGCGCGCGGTGACGATCATGGATGCCGAGCAATTGGGCGGCACGATCATCGAACAGCTCGCCGCGCTGTTCGACCAGCCGTGACGGCGTGATCGACCGGCGGATCGCGGCGCCGCCCGGCGGCTTCCACGGACCGGTCAAGCGGTCGGTGACGATCGCCGGGCACGAAACCTCGATCAGCCTGGAGCCGTCGTTCTGGCTGGCGCTGGAGGGCGCGGCGGCGAGCAGGGCGCTGCCGCTCAACGCGCTGGTCGCCGAGATCGACGCGCTCCGCATCCGCGCCGACGTTCCGCCCAACCTGGCGAGCGCGATCCGCACCTGGCTGCTCGCCGACGGCAGCGACGGCACGCACTGATCCTCGGCCTTTCCCACGCAACATGCCGCCCGGCGCTGCGTTGACCGCACGAACCAGAAACGAGGGATTCAGCAGATGAAGGCAATGACGATCCAGGCCCCCGGCGGCCTCGACCGGCTGGTGATGGCCGACCGGCCCGACCCCGGCAAGCCCGGTCCGGGCGAGATCCGCGTCAGGATTCGGGGCAGCTCGCTTAACTACCATGATTACGGCGTGGCGAGCGGCGCCATGGCCAGCGAGGACGGCCGCATCCCGCTGGCCGACGGCGCCGGGACGGTCGAGGCGGTCGGTCCGGGCGTGGACGAGTTCAAACCGGGCGACACCGTGGTGTCCTGCTTCTTCCCCGACTGGCAGGACGGCCCGGCGTTGATCGGCGATTTCGCCGGCACGCCGGGCGATGGAATCGACGGCTTCGCGCAGGAAGTGGTGGTGCGCCCGGCGACCGCCTTCACCCACGCGCCGCGGGGCTATGACCCTGTCGAGGCGGCGACGATCACCACCGCGGGGCTGACCGCGTGGCGGGCGCTGGTGGTCGACGGCGGGCTCAAGGCCGGCGACACGGTGTTGCTGCTTGGCACCGGCGGCGTATCCATCTGGGCGCTGGCGATCGCGCGGACGATGGGCGCGCGGGTGGCGATCACCTCTTCGTCGGAGGACAAGTTGGCGCGTGCTCGCGACCTCGGCGCCGAATGGACGATCAACTACCGGCAGGAACCCGAGTGGGGCGCCAAGGTGCGCGAATGGACCGGCGGGCGCGGTGTCGATCATGTCGTGGAGGTCGGCGGACCGGGCACGCTGGCGCAGTCGATCGAGGCGGTGCGGATCGGTGGTCACATCCATCTGATCGGCGTGCTGACCGGCACCGGCGGCGAGGTGCCGACCGCCAAGCTGATGGCGCGCCAGGCACGGCTGCAGGGCCTGATCGTCGGCAGCCGCGCCGATCAGCAGGCATTCGTCCGCGCGATCGACGCGACCGGCATGCGCCCGGTGATCGACCGCCGCTTCGCGCTGGAGGAACTGGCCGATGCCTTCCGGTTCGAGGAGAGCGGCGGCCATTTCGGCAAGATCGGCGTCGAGTGGTAAGCGCGGCTGGCGCTACCGGTCGCGTCGGCGCATAAGCCCCGGCGATGACCGATCACCCCTGCATCACCATCATCCTCGCGCGTGCCGACAACGGTGTGATCGGCCGCGACGGCGGTCTGCCGTGGCGGCTGCCCGCCGATCTCAAGCGCTTCAAGGCGCTGACGATGGGTCGGCCGATGATCATGGGGCGCAAGACGTTCGAGAGCTTTCCGGCGCCGCTACCCGGCCGCCGCCACATCGTGCTGACGCGCGAGGGGTGCTGGCGGCGCGATGGCGCCGAAACCGCCGCGTCTCCCGACGCTGCGCTGGCGCTCGCCGGCGGCGACGTGTCGGTGATCGGCGGCGCGGAGATCGTCGCGCTGTTCCGCGACCGTGCCGATCGCGTCGAGCTGACCGAGATTCATGCCGCGCCGGACGGCGACACGATCGTGCCGCCGTTCGACGACTGGCGCGAGGTGGCGCGCGAGGACCATGCCGCCGAGGGCGACCGGCCCGCGTACAGCTTCGTGACGCTCGAGCGGCGCTGAGCCTCCCAAGGGCTGGCGCGGCGGGGGCGGTGACCGTATAGCCCGGGCGCATGGAGCGGCTCGATGGCGGCTCGATGGTGCCGCCGCCGCTGCGCGGGGCGATCGTCGCGCTGGGCAATTTTGACGGATTTCACCGCGGGCACCAGGCGGTGGTCGGTCGCGCAGTGGCGCGCGCGCGCGCCGAGGGGCGGCCGGTGCTGGTCGCCACGTTCGATCCGCATCCGGTGCGCTTCTTCCGCCCCGACGTGCCGCCGTTCCGGCTAACCACGCTCGACCAGCGCCAGCGGCTGTTCGCCGGTGCCGGGGCGGACGCAATGCTGGTGTTCCGCTTCGATGCCGATCTCGCCGGGCTGACGGCGGAGCAGTTCGTGACCGAGCGGCTGCTGCGCCTCGTCGGCGCGGGCGGCGTCGTGACGGGTGAGGATTTCACCTTCGGCAAGGGGCGCGGCGGCAATGTCGGCGTGCTCGCCGAGCTCGGCGCGGCGCACGGCTTCTCGGTCGATACCGTCAGCCCGGTGGGCGAGGATGACGAACCGGTCTCCTCCAGCCGCATCCGCGACCTGCTGCGCGTCGGCAATCCCGCCGCGGCCGCCGAGTTGCTGACCCGGCCCTTCGCAATCGAGGGTGTGGTCGAACATGGCGACAAGCGTGGGCGGGAGCTCGGCTACCCCACCGCCAACCTGTCGCTCGGCAGCTATCTGCGCCCGGCCTATGGCATCTATGCCGTGCGCGGGCGCCTGCCGGGCGGGCGCATCGTCGATGGCGCGGCGAACCTGGGCGTGCGGCCGAGCTTCGACCCGCCCAAGGAGCTGCTCGAGCCCTATTTCTTCGATTTTGCCGGCGACCTCTACGGCGCGACGATCGAGGTCGAATTGATCGAATATCTCCGCCCGGAAAAGCGATTCGACACGCTCGACGCGCTGATGCGGCAGATGGAGGTCGATTGCGACGCTGCGCGCGGCGTGCTCACCCGCCGCTGACCACGCACGATTCAGCCGTTTGCGGCCGCGTCGAACCTGTTCCCCTCCGCCTCGCGTTCGGCTAAGGCGCCGGGACCCATGAACGACGCACCCGATACCAAGCGCGACTGGCGCGACACCGTCTTCCTACCGAAGACCGACTTCCCGATGAAGGCGGGGCTTGCCGCCAAGGAGCCGGGCATTCTCGACCGCTGGCAGCGGATCGGCGTCTATCAGCGGCTGCGCGAGCAGCGCGCCGACCGCGAGCGCTTCCTGCTCCACGACGGCCCCCCCTACGCCAATGGCGACATTCACATGGGGCACGCGCTCAACAAGATCCTGAAGGACATCATCGTCCGCTCGCAGTCGCTGATGGGCAAGAACGCGCCCTATGTGCCCGGCTGGGACTGCCACGGCCTGCCGATCGAGTGGAAGGTCGAAGAGGCCTATCGCGCCAAGAAGCAGAACAAGGACGAGGTGCCCGTCGCGCAGTTCCGCGCCGAATGCCGCGCCTATGCCGAGAAATGGGTGGCGGTGCAGCGCGACCAGTTCGAGCGGCTCGGCGTGATGGGCGATTGGGACGATCCCTATCTCACCATGAAGTTCGACGCCGAGGCGACGATCGTCGGCGAGCTGCTGAAATTCGCCGAGAGCGGCCAGCTCTATCGCGGCGCCAAGCCGGTGATGTGGAGCCCGGTCGAAAAGACCGCGCTCGCCGAGGCCGAGGTCGAATATGACGACATCGTCTCGACGCAGATCGACGTGGCGTTCGAGATCGTCGAGGCGCCCAACGCCCCCGAACTGGTCGGCGCGCATGCGGTGATCTGGACGACGACGCCTTGGACGATCCCGGTGAACCAGGCGTTGGCTTATGGGGAGGCTATAGAATACGTCGCTGTCCGCGTTGGCGGGCGGGTGCTTCTTATGGCGCAGGAATTGGTCAACTCGACATTGGAGCGCGCCGGCAAGAGCGCTTGGCTTAGCGAAGGCGACGGATGGACCGTCGTTTGGGCCGGAACGGGGGCGGACCTCGCCGGTGCCACCGCCCGCCACCCGATGCACCAGCTCGGCGGGTTCTTCGCCAAGCCGCGGCCTTTGTTGCCAGGCGAGTTCGTCACCACCGATGCGGGTACCGGGCTGGTCCACCTCGCCCCCGATCATGGCGAGGACGATTTCCTGCTGTGCCGCCAGTACGGCATCGAACCGGTGTTCGCGGTCGATGCGGCGGGGTTCTACCGCGAAGACTGGGCGTGGCTCGGCGGGCAGGGCAGCGTCATCAACAAGAAGTTCGTGGCGTCTGACGGCCCGATCTGCAGCGACCTGCGCACCGCCGGCGCGCTGCTCGCCGCGTCCGATGATTTCACGCACAGCTATCCGCATTCGTGGCGCTCCAAGGCGAAGGTGATCTTCCGCTGCACGCCGCAGTGGTTCATTCCGATGGACGGAACCCCCTCCCGCACGCGGGAGGCGGCAGGGGGTGGGCTCGCGCTCACCTCGAACGCGGCGCTGGAGGAGGGTGGAAGCCCACCGCCCAGCCCCCTCCCGCAAGCGGGAGGGAATGGCGAAACACTCCGCGAGATCGCGCTCGATTCGATCGAGCGCACGCGCTGGGTGCCGGCGCGCTCGAAGAACCGCATCCGATCGATGGTCGAGGGGCGGCCCGACTGGGTGATCAGCCGCCAGCGCGCCTGGGGCGTGCCAATCGCGCTCTACGTCCACCGCCAGACGGGCGAGTATCTGGTCGACGCTGCGATCAACGCGCGCATCGTCGAGGCTTTCCGAAGCGGCGGCGCCGATGCCTGGTTCCAGGCCGATCACCAGGCGCTGCTCGGCCCCGATTACCGGCTCGAGGACTATGAGGTCGTCACCGACATCCTCGACGTATGGTTCGATTCGGGCTCGACCCACGCCTTCGTCATCGAGGCGCGTTATGGCGAGGGCGTGCGCGCCGACCTCTATCTCGAAGGCTCCGACCAGCATCGCGGCTGGTTCCAGTCGAGCTTGCTCGAAAGCTGCGGAACGCGCGGCCGTGCGCCCTATGACGCGGTGCTCACCCACGGTTTCGCGCTCGATGGGCAGGGTCGCAAGATGTCGAAGAGCCTCGGCAACGTCGTCGATCCGCTCAAGATCATCCAGGAATCGGGCGCCGACATCCTGCGTATGTGGGTCGCGCAGACCGACTATTTCGAGGATGTGAAGATCGGCAAGGAGGTGCTCGGCACCACGTCCGACGCCTATCGCAAGCTGCGCAACACCTTCCGCTACATGCTCGGCGCGCTCGACGGCTTCTCCGACGCCGAGAAGATCGACACGCACCATATGCCGGAGCTGGAGCTCTATATGCTCCACCTGCTCGGCAAGCTCGACGTGGAGCTGCGGCAGGCGGCGGAGAATTACGAGTTCAACCGCTATCTGCGGCTGCTCACCGATTTCGCCCAGGACGATCTGTCGGCCTTCTATTTCGATATCCGCAAGGATTCGCTCTATTGCGACGCCGCCGATGATCCGCGCCGGCGCGCCTGCCGGACGGTGATGGACCTCTTGTTCCACGCTTTGGTCCGCTACGCCGCGCCGATCCTGTGCTTCACCGCCGAGGAAGTGTGGCAGTCGCGCTTCCCAAGCGAAGACGGATCGGTGCATTTCCTCGAATGGCCCGATCTGCCGCCGCTGCCCGGCGACGACGCAATCAGCACCAATTGGGAAGACGTGCGGCGCCTGCGCGAGCAGGTGACCGAGGCGATCGAGCCGCTGCGGCGCGAGAAGGTGATCCGCTCCAGCCTGGAAGCCGAGGTGACCGTGCCCGACCTGCCGCTCGATGCCGACAAGCTGGCCGAGACGTTCATCGTGGCGCAAGTCCATCGCGGCGATGGCGTGGCGGTGACCCGGACCGACTACAACAAATGCGGCCGCTGCTGGCGGCTGCTGCCCGAGGTGCGCGAGGACGGCGACTTGTGCGACCGCTGCGCCGAGGTGGTGGCGTGATGCGCGGCGTGCGCCCCTGGGGCTTCGTCACCGCGGCGATCGTGCTGCTGCTCGACCAATTGGTCAAATGGGCGGTCACCGTGCCGCTGCGCATCGACTACGAGGGCGCGTCGCGGGAGATCCTGCCGATCTTCAACCTGCGCTTCGTCGCCAATATCGGCGTGTCGCTGGGCTATCTGCAGGCGAGCAGCGACACCAGCCGCTGGCTGTTGGTCGCGCTGACCGTGGTGATCGCCACCGGCGTCACCGTGTGGATGCTGCGTGAAAAGAAGCGCGCCGACGTGATCGCGCTGGGCATGGTGCTGGGCGGCGCGCTGGGCAACATCCTCGACCGCGTGCGGCTCGGCTATGTGGTCGATTATGCCGACCTGCATTTCGGTGCGTGGCGGCCGTTTTTGGTCTTCAATCTGGGTGACGCGGCGATTACGATAGGCGTTCTGATCCTTCTCGTGCGTGCACTGCTGGTGCGCGACAAGCCGAAGGCGTCGCGTGCTTCTGTGGAGAATATCAATGCGTAAGATGCTGCCGATCGCCGTGGGGCTGGGCCTGGCTTTGTGCCTGGCCGGGTGCGGCGGGCGCAAGGGGCTGAACACCGGCCCCGACGAGTTCGAGGTGGCGCGCGAGGCTCCGCTGGTGGTTCCGCCCGATTTCTCGCTGGCTCCGCCGCAGCCGGGTGCTGCACGGCCGCAGGACACCGATGCCAGCGCCGAGGCGCTGCAGGCGATGTTCGGCGGCCCGGCGCCGCGGAGTGCTGCGGAGACGCAGGCGCTCGACGCTGCCGGTCAGGACACCGCCGAGCCGGGCATCCGATCAGAGGTCGGCGATCCCGGCACCAAGGTGGTCAACATGGGCTCGACCACCCGCGATATCGAGGCGGCGCCGGCGGGCGACGGCCAATCGGCGAGCGCTGCCGCGCAATAAGCCGCGGCGCGGTCGTGAGGACACGAAAAAGGGGAGCGGGCGAACCCGCTCCCCTTTTCTGTGTGGGCGAGAGGCCGCGGCCGTCTCGTCAGAACGAATAGCCGATATAGCCCAGCACCGTCGAACCGCGGCCGAGCTTCTGGTCAAAGCGGCCGTGCACCGCCGGGTCGTAGGCGTCGGTCACGTCGGTATCGAGATAGGTGACGCCGACCTTGATCGGGCCGCCGACCGCCTCGGCATTGAGCGACCAGTCCCAATAGCTGTCGTCGGCCGAATTCATGTTAACGAGGCCGAGCGAGCCCTTGGTGTAGCCGACATGGCCGGTCACCGTCACCGGCGTGCCGGGAATGCCGACGCCCGCCTGGCCGTAGACATAGGTGTTGTCGTCCTTGCCCGAGGTGAAGTCGAGGCCGGACTGGCCGCCCCAGGCATAGTTGACGCCGACCTTGGTCGAGACCGGCCCCAGCGTGTAGCTGATCGAGGCGTAAGGTTCGAAGAAGTCGGTGTTCAGCCCCTTGTCGCCGCCCGGATAGTAATAATAGAGCAGCCCGGCGTCGAAGCCGAAGCCGTTCGACAAGGTCTTGGTATAGCCGCCGTACAGATCGACCTCGGCATCGCCATAGCCGGTCAGCGCGGGCGTCGAGCCGTCATCGCCGCCGTCGATCGTCGATACCCAGGTGCCGACATAGAGGCCGGTCGAGCTGTTGACGTTGATCGTCGCCTGCGCGGCAGGGCCGCCGTCGGTCTGCGTCAGGCCTCGGAAGCGATAGTCGGAAATCAGCGTAACGCCGCCGGTGACGGTGATCGGCTTCGGCGGCGCCGTGTCCTGCGCCCAGGCGGGCGCAGCGGTAGCGGCGAGCATCAGCCCGCCGAGCGTAAGTGTGGAGATGCGCATCGTATCCCTTTCAAAGGCTTTCCAGGTGCGACGTCCCCGCCTGCCACCGTTGGGTGATCGCGTCTTCTTGGCTCGTGGCCCGCGTACCCCGCAATCGGCGACAGTAGATTGCCGAGACACGCTGCACTGCACAAGAATATTCTGTCATCGAATTGTCGCTTACCGCCCGCTGTGGCGGTTGGGCCACACCGCTCAGTCGGGTGACTTGGGCTCCGGCACGCTGCGGATATGCACGTCGCGCTGCGGGAACGGGATTTCGATATCGTGTTCCTTGAACAGCCACCACAGGCGATTGAGCACGTCGGAACGCACGTTGCCGACGCCGCCCTCCGGATCGGTGATCCAGGCGAGGATTTCGTGGTCGACCGAGCTGTCGCCGAACGCCTTCAGCCACACATTGGGCTTCGGCGTATCGAGCACGCGCGGCGATTCGCTGGCGGCGCGCAGCATCAGTTCCTGCGCGAGCTTCAGGTCGCAGGTATAGGCGACGCCGACCGGAATACGCACGCGCACCTTGCGGTCGGAATAGGACCAGTTCTCCACCTCCTGCGTCATCAGGTTTTCGTTCGGGATCAGGTGCTCCTTGCCGTCGCGTGTGACGACGGAGACGGCGCGCACGCCGATCTTGTTGACCCAGCCGAAGCTGTCGCCGACGACGATGACGTCGCCCGGCTTGATCGATCGGTCCATCAGCAGGATGATTCCGGCGAGCTTCTGCGCGAGCAGCCGCTGCGTCGCGTCGAGCGAGCCGGCGCGCCCGATCGTGTGGCCGATCATCCGGTTGGCGAGCCGCACCGCCGCAAACAGCGCCACCGCGACGATCACGACCGTCACCAACGCCATCAGCGAGAAGCGATGACTGCCGACCTCGAACCCGATCCGGTCGAGCAGACGCGTGATCGCGGCAAGCCCGCCGACCGCATGGCTGACCAGCGCGACGAAGACGATGATCGCGACGGTCCAGGCGACGCCGCGCGCCATGTTGAGCCCGCGCAGCAGGTGATAAACCGCGAATGCCGCGACGAAGCCCAAGGCG
>JBQCHA010000132.1:0-15021 GCA_051955175.1 Sphingomonas sp. | reverse complement strand
CGACACGTTCGAGGACAAGGTTCACGCCGTCGTCGACCTGCCGCCGCTGATGGCGCTGTTCGCCAATCAGGTGAAGGCCGCGCTGCAGAAAGAGGCGCCGCGCCTGCTCGAATAGGCGACGCGGCCGCTACCTTCCTACTGTGCGCTGACCCGCCAGACCGTGTTGCCGACGTCGTCGGCAACCAGCAGCCCGCCGTCGCCCATCTCCACGCCCACCGGCCGGCCATAAGCCTCGTCGCCGTCGGGGCTGAGGAAGCCGGTCAACACGTCCTCCGGCTTGGCGCCGGCAACGGGGAAGCCGTTGGCCTGGAACGGCACGAACACCACCTTGTAGCCCGATCTGGGCTTGCGGTTCCAAGACCCGTGCTCGCCGACGAACGCGCCGTTGGAGAATTTCGGTCCAAGCTCGCTCCCCTTCGCGAAGGTGAGGCCGAGTGCGGCGACATGCGGGCCGAGCGCGAAATCGGGGCGCTTCGAATATTGCTGCAACGCCGGATTTTCCGGCTCGACGCGCGTGTCGGGATAACCGCCCCAATAATACCAGGGCCAGCCGAAATTATCGCCCAGCTCGACCGCCGACATATAGTCGGGCGGCAGGTCGGGGCCCATGCCGTCGCGCTCGTTGACCACCGCCCAGAAGCGGCCGCTGCGCGGTTCATAGGCCATGCCGTTGGGGTTGCGCATGCCGGCGGCATAGATGCGCGCGGTCTTGGTCGCCGGATCGACCTGCAGGATCACGGCGCGATGATCCTCGGCATCGATGCCGTCGTTGGCGATGTTGGTCCTGGAGCCGACGGTGACGTACAGCGTGCGCTGGTCGGGGCCCGGGACGACGTTGCGCGTCCAGTGGCCGCCATTGTGCGGCAGGTCGATGACCTTCTCGGGCTTGGTCGTGATCTTCGTCTCGCCGGGCGTGAACGGCACGCGCAGCAGCGCGTCGGTGTCGGCGATGTAGAGATAGCCGTTCATCAGCGCCATGCCGAACGGCGAATTGAGGCCGGAGATCAGCACCGAACGCTGATCGGCCGTGCCGTCGCCATTGGAATCGCGCAGCAGCGTGATGCGATTGGCCGACGGGCCGCGCTCGCCCGCGCGTGCCATGATGCGGCCCTGGAACCAGCCCCTGATGCCGCCGCCTTCTTCCGCCGGGGCGCTGGTTTCGGCGACCAGCACGTCGCCATTGGGCAAGGTGTAGAGCCAGCGCGGATGGTCGAGCCCCGTGGCGAACGCGGTGACCTTCAGCCCCGCCGCCGCGGTCGGCTGTTTCCCGGCGGGCCCCCCCACCGCCTTGGCCACGGTGAGCGAGGGCAGAAGGCGGTTATGAGGCTGGGTGATATTGGGCAGCCGGCCGCTGACGTCGGCGACCGAAAGCTCGGCCGTGCTTGGTCGCGTCAGCCAGAACAGCGCCACCGCCGCCAGCACGACGACGACCAGGATGACGCGAAGGATGTGTTTGCGCATCCGCGACTTCTAGGGCGGCGCGCCCGTCGGGCAAAGAGCGAAAAGCTATTCCGCCTCCGCTTCCGACGGGACGCTCGGCGGATGCAGGCGCACGCGCGAAACGCGGCGCGGATCGGCCGCGACCACCTCGATCTTCCAGCCCGAATCGTGATCCAGGCACTCGCCGACCTGCGGCACATGGCCGGCCAGCGTCGCGGCGAGGCCGCCGATCGTGTCGACATCCTCTTCCGTATCGGCGAAGCGCGGATCGACGGTTTCGCCCACATCTTCCAGCTCGGCACGGGCATCGGCTTCCCAGCCGCCGCCTTCGATCGGCACGATCAGCGCGGTGGGCGCCTCATCATGCTCGTCCTCGATATCGCCGACGATCTCCTCGATCAGGTCCTCGATCGTCACCAGCCCCTCGGTGCCGGAATATTCATCGATCACGATCGCGAGGTGGACGCGCTTCTGCCGCATGTCGGCCAGCAGGTCGAGTGCGCCGCGCGATACCGGCACGTACAGCGGCTCGCGGATCAGGCGCCCGATCGTCTTGGGCGGCGGCGCGCCGGTCGCCAGGATGTTGAACACATCCTTGATGTGGACCATGCCGATGATCGCATCGAGATTGTCGCGATAGACCGGCAGGCGGCTATGGCCCGCCTCGGCGAAAGCCTGGACGAGCTCGGCGAAGGAGATGCCTTCCTCTACGGCGATGATGTCGGCGCGCGGCACCCCGACATCGCCGGCATCGCGTTCCGAAAAGTGCAGCAGGTTGCGCACCATCTGTCGCTCGAGCGGGGAGAGATCGCCGACCGCGTCCGGGCCGGGCTCGCCTTCATGCTCGTCGATGATTTCCTCGATCCGGGCGCGCAGCGTCTCGTCGCCTTCGTCGCCGAATAGAAGGGCGCGCAAACCGCGCCAGATCCCCCCGCTGTCAGCGGGGACAATACTCGAATCGTCGGGCATCCTAGTCCATGAAATCCCTGTTGCCGCGCCATATATAGGAAAGGGCGGGGCAGATGCTCAATCCTCGCGGACGAGGTAGGGGTCGTCGAGCCCCAGATCGGCCATCGCGCGGCGCTCGATCTCCTCCATCGCATCGGCTTCGACATCGTCGATATGGTCGTAGCCGAGCAGGTGAAGCACACCGTGCACGATCAGGTGCGTGGCGTGATCGGTGGGCGAAATGCCCTTCTCCTCGGCCTCGCGCGTGCACACGCCATGGGCGAGCACGATGTCGCCCAACAGCACCTCGCCGTCGTCCGAGTTCTCGCTGATCGTCTCGATCAGATCGGGCTGGACCATCGGGAAGGAAAGCACGTTGGTCGGCTTGTCCTTGTGCCGGAAGTCGCGGTTGAGCGTCTGCACTTCATCGTCGGTGGTGAGGCGCAGGGAGATTTCGATCCGCGCCGCCGTATCGGCCAGCGGTCCGTGCGGCGTGCGTGATACCGCCGCCAACGCGGCCTTGCGGGCAAGCGCGGTCCAGTCGACGCTGTCGGTCCACGGGTGTTCGCGGGTGAGTTCGATCTCGATCATGCGATTTCCTTTACGCGTCCACGCCCTCATACGCCTCGACGATGCGGCCCACGATCGGGTGGCGCACCACGTCGGCGGCGGTGAAGCGGACCATGGCGATGCCCTCTACCCCGTCGAGCCGCGCCACGGCATCGGCAAGACCCGACGCAGGGATGCCGCCGGGGAGGTCGACCTGGCGCGGATCGCCGCAGACCACCATGCGGCTGTTCTGGCCGAAGCGGGTCAGGAACATCTTCATCTGCGCCGGCGTGGTGTTCTGGGCTTCGTCCAGGATGACGAAGGCATCGGCCAGCGTGCGGCCGCGCATGAAGGCGATCGGCGCGATCTCGATCTCGCCCGAGGCGATGCGCCGCTCGACCTGCTCGGGCGGCATGCAGTCGTAGAGCGCGTCGTACAGCGGGCGGAGATAGGGATCGACCTTCTCCTTCATGTCGCCGGGGAGGAAGCCGAGCCGCTCGCCGGCTTCCACCGCCGGGCGCGACAGGATCAGCCGCTGCACCGATCCGGTCATCAGTTGCGCGACGGCCTGCGCGACCGCGAGATAGGTCTTGCCGGTGCCCGCCGGGCCGAGCGCGAAGATCATGTCGTTGTTGACCAGCTCGCGCATGTAATGCGCCTGCATCGGCGTGCGCGGGACGATGGTCTTGCGCCGCGTGCGGATCATGACCTGCGGCGCGCGGTCGCCATGTTCGGCGCGGATGATGCCGTCGAAGGTCGGCTCCGACGCCATCGCGATAGACGCGTCGACCAGGCCGGTATCGACCTCTTCGCCGCGCTGGATGCGCTTGTAGAGATCGTTCAGCACGTCGCGCGCCATCGCCACCTGCTCGGCCGTGCCTTCCAGTCGGATGCGGTTGCCCCGCGCGGTGATGTAGACGCCGAGGCGATTCTCCAGCGCGACCAGATTCTGGTCAAATTGTCCGAACAACTGCGCGAGCAGTTGGGGTTTGTCGAACGTCACCTCCACTCGGGAACGGTCGCCGGGTTGGGCGGGCACGGGTTTGCGGCTCATGCGGTCCTTTCGAAAGGCCCGGACCGGCGATTCGGCGCCGGCGATCCGGAAGTCAGGAGCGAACGGCGCGAGCGGAGACTGGTTCCGCAGGCACCAAACGGGAGAGGGGCGAGAGTCATCTGCCGCGATTGTGGCAGAGGGAGAAGACGGGGGACAGAGGGTTTCGGCAGCGCTTGTCGCCGAAACCCGCCGGCGGGAACCCGCACGCCGCTATCGGCGTATTGCCCGGCCGTTGGGCCAGCGAAGCTTTCACGATGCTGACCGGCTGATTCTTGGGCCATTCAGCCAGTCCGGCCCACAGTAGCAACATGACGAGGCATCACCCGCGTCATGTTGGAATGAGCAGGAGACAAACGATGCGTACCATGTTCATCGCGGCGATCGCCGCCGTTGCGCTGATCCCGGGTGCCGCGAATGCGCAGAGCCGCCAGGAGGTCCGCCACGATCAGCGCGAGATCAATCACGACCGCCGCGAGGTCAATCGTGACCTGCGCCAGGGCCGCTACCACGAGGCGCGCGAAGACCGCCGCGAGCTCCGCGAGGATCGCCGCGAGCGCAACCAGGACTGGCGCGACTATCGCCGCAGCCATCGTGACGCCTTCCGTCGTCCCGCCTATGTCGGGCCGCGTGGCTGGCGCTATCGGCCGGTTGCCGTCGGGCACCGCTTCCAACCCGTCTATTACGGCCGCCGCTATTGGGTGAACGACTGGTCGGCCTATCGCCTGCCGCGACCGAACGCGATGCAGCGCTGGGTGCGCTACGGCAATGACGTGGTGCTGGTGAACGTCCGCACCGGCCGCGTGATCACGGTCTACAACGGCTTCTTCTGGTAAGCGGCAGATGAGAAGAAGGGGCGGCGTCCGCGACCGGGCGCCGCCCTTTCTCATGTCGATCAGCCGGCGTCGTTGAGAGTCGCCATGTCGATGACGAAGCGATACTTCACGTCGCTCTTCACCATGCGATCGTAAGCCTTCTCGATGTCGCCCATGTCGATCATCTCGATATCGGCGACGAGCCCGTGGTCGCGGCAGAAATCGAGCATCTCCTGCGTCTCACGGATGCCGCCGATCAGCGACCCCGCCAGCGAGCGGCGGCGAAACACCAGATTGCCGACGTCCAGCGCCGGGTGCGGGTCCTCCGGCACGCCGACCAGCGTCATCGTGCCGTCGCGCTTCACCAGCGCGAGATAATCGTTGAGGTTATGGCTTGCCGCCACGGTATCGAGGATGAAGTCGAAGCTGCCGACATGCTCGGCCATCGCCGCTTCGTCCTTGGAGACGATCAGCTCCTTGGCACCCAGCCGGATGGCGTCGTTGCGCTTGTTGGGCGAGGTCGAGAAGACGTAGACGTCCGCCCCCATCGCCGCGGCGATCTTCACGCCCATGTGGCCGAGCCCGCCCAGGCCGACGATGCCGACCTTCTGGCCGGGGCCGACCTTCCAATGCTTGAGCGGCGAATAGGTGGTGATGCCGGCGCACAGCAGCGGCGCGACCGCCGGCAGCTGCTTCTCGTCATGGCCGATCGAGAGGACGAAATCCTCCGTCACCACGATATGGTCCGAATAGCCGCCGAAGGTGTGGCCGCCGAGCTGATGATCGGGGCCGTTGTAGGTGCCGACGAAGCCCGAGCCCTCGCAATATTGCTCCTCGCCCTCGCGACACGACGGGCAGGTGCCGCAGCTGTCGACCATGCAGCCGACACCGGCGAGATCACCGACCTTGAACTTGCTGACCTCGTCGCCGACCGCGCTCACGCGACCGACGATCTCGTGACCGGGCACGCAAGGGTAGAGCGTGCCGCCCCATTCGCTGCGGACGGTGTGCAGGTCGGAATGGCAGACGCCGCAATAGAGGATGTCGATCGCCACGTCCTTCGGGCCGACATCGCGGCGTTCGAAGCTGAACGGGGCGAGCGGCGTTTCGGCGGATTGGGCGGCATAAGCCTTCGCTGCGCTGGGCATGGCTGCTCCTGTACTGGATGAATTTGGGATGGGGTGAGCGGGACCGCTCGGTACAGATATGGGTGACGCGCCGGACGACGCCAACCTGCGGCCCAACAAAACTCCCGCGGTGCAGCATGGCACGCCAGCGCTGGCGCCAACAATCGGCGCCGACAATCGGCAGTTTTGGGTTAGGCGGCGACGCTCAGTCGTTCGGCGCCGCTCAGCGAGTTCGGCCCGGCGCCGACGATCTCGACTTCGACCATGTCCCCGATCGACGCATCTGTCTGCAAATGGACCGACTGCAGCCAGGGCGACTTGCCCAGCATCTGGCCGGCGTGGCGGCCGGCGCGTTCGATCAGGACGGCGCAGGTCCGGCCGAGCGTGTCCGCGTTGAACGCCGCCTGGTCGCGGTTGAGCGCGGCCTGCAGGCGCTGCAGCCGTTCGTCCATCACGCCAGGCTCGATCTGGTTCTCCATCGTGGCGGCGGGCGTTCCGGGGCGCGGGCTATACTTGAAGCTGAACGCCTGGGCGTAGCGCACCTCGTCGATCAACCTCAGCGTGTCCTCGAACTCCGCGTCGGTTTCTCCCGGGAAGCCAACGATGAAATCGCCCGACAGCGCGATATCGGGCCGCGCCGCGCGCACGCGATCGAGCATGCGCAGGTAGCTGTCGCGGCTGTGGCTGCGGTTCATCGCCTTCAGCACGCGATCATTGCCCGATTGCACCGGCAGGTGAAGGAACGGCATCAGCTTCTCGACGTCGCGATGCGCGTCGATCAGGCCCTGCGTCATGTCGTTGGGGTGGCTGGTGGTGTAGCGAATTCGTGCCAGCCCGTCGATCCGGTCGAGCGCGCGGATCAGGTGATCGAGCCCGCGGCCGTCGTCGTCGCGCCAGGCGTTGACGTTCTGGCCGAGCAGCGTGATCTCCCGCGCGCCGGCGTCGACCAGCGCCTTCGCCTCGTCGACGATCGCCGCGAAGCCGCGCGATACCTCGGCGCCGCGGGTATAGGGCACCACGCAATAGGTGCAGAACTTGTCGCAGCCTTCCTGCACCGTCAGGAACGCCGACGGCGCGACCTTGCGGCGCGCCGGCAGCGCGCCGAACTTGCTGGCGATCGGCATGTCGGTGTCGAGCGCGGCAGTGCCGCTCACCGCCGCGTCGACCAGCTTCGGCAGGTTGTGATAGGCCTGAGGGCCGACGACCACGTCGACCTTTGCCCGGCGCACGATCTCCTCGCCCTCGGCCTGGGCGACGCAGCCGGCAATCGCGATCATCGGCTGCGTGCCGTCGTCACGCTTCCGCAGCCGGCCGATGTCCGAATAGACCTTCTCGGTCGCCTTTTCGCGGATGTGGCAGGTGTTCAGCACGACGAGATCGGCCGTCGCCGGATCGGCAGCGGTCAGCCCGTGAGTCGCCATCAGTTCGGCCATGCGCTCGCCGTCATAGACGTTCATCTGGCAGCCGAACGACTTCACGGCGAATGTCTTGGGAGCGGATTTCATAACCCCGCGCCTATAGCCTCGCGGTGCCGCGCCGTCGAGGCGGCGGTCTGGGCACCGGCGGGAGCAGGTGGTCAGGCCGGCCGTTGCGTTCCCCTCAGCCGTTCCTGTGGGTGGCAATCCGGTGGTGGGCATGCGCGGCGATGCCCTTGCGGCCGGCATGGTCGGCAGGGTCGAACGGCTCCAGGAAATGCAGCGCCACCTCGAAGCCGCCGCGCCGCGCGAGCAGGCGCAGGGCGTTGTCCAACCCGCTCTCGTCGCCGACCCAGGCGACGTCACCGATCGCCGGGCCGTAATCGACCCTGACCGGCTGCACCATGACGCCGGGCGGCGGCGGCTCCAGCGCGGCGAGCAGCGCGCCCTTGAACGGCAGCAGCTGGTCGCCGGGGCCGGTCGTCCCTTCCGGGAAGATCGTCACCGCCCAATCGGCGGCGATGGCATCGGCAATGTCGGCGATCTGCCCGGCCACGTTCATCCGGTCGGCGCGCGACACGAAGATCGTGCGGTTCAACGTGCACAGCCACCCGACCAACGGTGCCTGGCGCACCTCCGCCTTGGCGACGAACGCGCTGCCGGTGGCGCCGGCGATCGCGGGAATGTCGAGCCAGCTGCTGTGGTTGGCGAGGTACACGACGTTGCGCCGCAGCGGACGGCCGACGCGGCGGACGCGCGCGCCGCATACCCGCGCGACATAGCCGAGATAGAGGCGCGGCCAGGGCGAGGGGAGGCGGCACAATCGCCAGGCCCCGTGCAGGGGAACGGCAACCGCGAGTCCGGAGACCAGCCCGGCGACCCGCAGTGCGATGCGGGTCCAGCCGGCGGGGTCAGCCCTTGCGATCGAGCGCGACGCCATAGAGCTCCATGCGATGATCGACGAGGCGGAAGCCCAGCCGCTCGGCAATCTGCTTCTGGAGCTGTTCGAGCTCGGGATCGACGAACTCAAGCACCTTGCCGGTCTCGACGTCGATCAGATGGTCGTGATGGGATTCGGGCGAGGGCTCGTAGCGCGAGCGGCCGTCACCGAAATCATGGCGGTCGAGAATGCCCGCCTCTTCGAACAGCCGCACGGTGCGATAGACGGTGGCGATCGAGATGCCGGGGTCGATCGCCGAGGCGCGCTCATAGACCTTCTCCACGTCGGGATGGTCTTCGGCATCGGACAGGACGCGCGCGATCACCCGGCGCTGCTCGGTGATCCGCAATCCTTTTTCGTTGCACAATGCTTCCAGGTCGATCTTGCGCGCCATTGTCCTCGTGGGTCCATTCGTCCGATCCGGCGAATGTAGTCACCTCCCCGCGAAGAGGAAAGAGCGAGCGACTCGCAAGAGCATCATGTTCCGGCGGTCATCGCGGCCAGCAGCGCGTAATAGTCCCCCGGCGCGATCGGCTGATCGAGCTGGCAGCCGATCCGGCCGTCGTCGGCCCATCGCACCTCCAGCGCGATCACCCCGATCACCGGCAGCTTGAGGCGCAGCCGGTCGCCGGGCTTGAATGGGCCGGTGCAGCGCGCCATCAGGCCGAGCGCCGAGATGTTGGCGATGATCAATTCGATCGGTCGCGCATCGGGGCCGAAGCCTCGCGCTGAATATTGGACCTCATCCCGCGCGGCGACGCGGTTGTCCTGGACGGCTGGCCGCATCTGCCTGCGCATCATTCCCGTGCCCCCTGCTCGGAAGCGTCAGGGTAGCGGCGCCACGGTAAACCGGATGGAAACGAAACTGCTTAACGCCGTCGCGCTCAGCGGGTGAGCAGGCCGTGATGCTTCTTGCCGGCGGAAATCCGGACCGGCGCCTCGCCGACGGTGATCACCTGTGCGTCGTCCGCCACCTTTTCGCCCGCAACCCGCGCGCCGCCGCCCTTGATCAGCCGCCGTGCCTCGCCCTTGGACGCGACGAGGCCGAGCGCGACCAGCGCATCGACGACGCCGATCGAACCGTCCGGCACCGCATGGCTGGGCAGCGCCTCGCCGGCGGTGCCCTCCTCGAAGGTCTTGCGTGCAGTTTCGGCCGCCTCGGCGGCGGCGTCGGCGCCGCGGCACATCGCGGTGGCGGCGTCCGCCAGCACCTTCTTCGCCTCGTTGATCTCGGCGCCTTCCAGGCTTTCCAGCCGTTCGATCTCGCCGAGCGGCAGATCGGTGAACAGGCGCAGGAAGCGGCCGACATCGCGATCGTCGGTATTCCGCCAGAACTGCCAGTAATCGTACGCCGACAGCTGCTCCTCGTTCAGCCACACCGCGCCCGACACCGTCTTGCCCATTTTGCCGCCGTCGGCGGTGGTGATCAGCGGGGTGGTGACGCCATAGACCTCGGTCCCGTCCATCCGGCGGGCGAGCTCGATGCCGTTGACGATGTTCCCCCACTGGTCCGATCCGCCCATCTGCAACCGGCAGCCGGCGCGGCGCGACAGCTCCATGAAGTCATAGGCCTGCAGGATCATGTAGTTGAATTCGAGGAACGACAGCGACTGTTCGCGATCGAGGCGGAGCTTGACCGAGTCGAAGCTCAGCATGCGGTTGACCGAGAAATGCTGGCCGACGTCGCGCAGGAACGGGATATATTCCAGCCGGTCGAGCCACTCGGCATTGTCGAGCATGATCGCGTCCGACGGGCCGTCGCCGAACGTCAGGAAGCGCTCGAACACGCGCTTGATCGAGGCGACGTTGCTGGCGATCACCTCGTCGGTCATCAGCTTGCGCGCCTCGTCCTTGAACGAGGGGTCGCCGATCTTGCCGGTGCCGCCGCCCATCAGCACGATCGGCTTGTGTCCCGCCTGCTGCAGCCGGCGCAGCAGCATGATCTGGACCAGGCTGCCGACGTGCAGCGAAGGCGCCGTCGGATCGAAGCCGATATAGCCGGGCACGACCTGCTTCGTCGCGAGCGCGTCGAGCCCGGCGGCGTCGGTCAGCTGGTGGATGTAGCCCCGCTCGTCGAGCAGGCGGAGGAGGTCGGAAGTGTAGCGCGTCATGGCGCCGCGGCGCTTAGCACGCTCTGCGCAAAATGCCATGCGTGTCGAGGTCCGACCCGGCAGAGATGTGTGTGGCGCCTGGCAGGGCCGGCTACCGGGCGGGCGTCCAGGTGCCGCTGTGTCGGTCGACGTCGAACCGCTGGACCAGGCCGCCCTTGTCGGTGGTCACCACGTTCGCGACGATCGTGTCCTTGTCCTTCACCGCGACGGAACCGCTCCGCACGTGCGGGTTGCCCATTCGGGAGAGCCAGCCATCGAGCTGTGCCTTCACGTCGTCGGCCGACAGTTCGCCGTTCGGCGGCACCTGGCTGCGCCATCCCATATGGCCTCGACCGCCCTGCATCATTCCGGGACCCATGGGCTGGTTGCCCATCATTCCGGAGCCCATCGACTGCTTGCCCATCATCATCGGACCCATCCCTGCTGCCACGCCGGGGCAGGGGGAGGCCTGCGGTTGCTGCGTCGCGCCGCTCTGGGGCGAGGCGGCAACCGGCATGGCAAGCGCCGCCGCGGAAAGGGTGATGAGGCGCCAGGGCGCGCGCATCGGACCGATCATCGCTCATACCTCCGAAACATGTCGCCGGAAGGTGCCATCGGCGGTGGCGAGGTGCGATAGGTAGTGTTCCCGACCGGCTCGCGGAGACGGCGGTCGTCAGGAGGTGCCGGACAGCTTGCCCAACGGGTCCACCGGATCGCGGCCCCTGCGGATTTCAAAGTGCAGGCTGGGCTGGGTCACGGCGCCGGTTTCGCCGGACAGGGCGATTTCCTGCCCACGCTTCACCGACTGGCCGCGCTGCACCAGCAGTTTCTTCGTGTTGCCGTAGACGGTGGTGTAGCCATCGCCGTGCTTGATGATGATCAGCCCGCCGAGCGACGGAATGCTGCTGCCGACATAGGCGACCACGCCGTCGGCGGCGGCGCGTACCGGCGTGCCCTCCGGCACGGCGATCTGGATGCCGTCGTTGCGCACCCCCGCCGCACCCGGTCCGAACGGCGAAATCACGGGCCCTTCGACAGGCCAGGAGAAGCCGCCGACCAGCCGCGACGGCGTCTGCACCGGCGTGGTCGAGGCCAGCACGCGGTGCGGCGAGGGGGTCGGCCGCGCCGGCTCCTTGTTGTCGGCGATCGCCGGCTCGCTACCGGTCACCAGATCCTCGACATCGAGGTGGAAGGCGGCGGCGCGCTCGGCAGCAGTGGAGGGTGCTCGACCGGTCGCGCCGCCGCCGGGGATCAGCAGCCGCCAGCCGGCGCGCAACGTGTACGGCTCCGACAGCCCGTTGGCGTCGACGATTTCGGTCCAGGGCACGCCATACGCGCGCGCGATGCCGATGCCGGTGTCGCCGCGCTCGACGGTATGATAGCGGCCGCCGGGAATGGTCAGGCGCTGGCCGACGCCGATCGTGTAGGGTTCCGGGATGCGATTGGCTGCGGCGATGGCGAGCGCGCCGGCGCCGGTCTTCTCCGCGACGCGGCGCAGCGTGTCGCCGGGCTGCACGACGTAGCTTCTGCCGCCGACTTGATGCGCCTCGGGGGTGACGGGATTCGTCTCCCAGGCGGGCGCCGCCGAACGGGCCTGGCGGACCTGCTCGCGCGAGGGAACAGGCTGCGACCGCGCGGGCGGGGGCGGGGCGGCGTAACGCGTGCTGCCGCCATAGCCGGGCGGCGGCGCCGCGCTGGGGATGCAGCCCGCCAGCAACCCGGTTGCTGCCAATGGTGCGATACGCGCGAAGGACCGACCGGTCATCCTTCCCCCTCAGCGGTACACCTGGTTCAGCATCGCAAGCGACTCGCGATGCGTCAGGTCCAGGTGCAGCGGCGTGACCGTAACATAGCCGTCGGCGATCGCTTCGAGATCGGTCGCATGCGCGGGAGTCTCGACCATGGGTCCGAGCGCGAACCAATGATAGTCGTAACCGCGCGGATCGACGTCGCTGACGATCTTCAGCCGGCCATAGTCGCGCAGACCCTGTCCCACCACGCGGATGCCCTTCACCGCTTCGCCCGCCAGTGCCGGGAAATTGACGTTGACCAGAGTACGCGGCGCCAGCGGCGCCCCGATCAGCGGGCGCAGCACCTCGGCGCCCCAGCGTGCGGCGGCATCGAACGACACCTGATCGCCGGCGCCTTCGCGGGCGTAGACCTGGCTCAGCGCGATCGCGCGGACACCGGCCAGCGCCCCTTCCATTGCTGCCGAGACGGTGCCCGAATAGGTCACGTCTTCGGCCAAATTGGCGCCGCGGTTGACGCCAGACAGGATCAGGTCGGGCGGACAATCCGCCATGATCTTGGCGAGCGCCATCATCACCGCGTCGGTCGGCGTGCCGGTGACGGCGAAGCGGCGATCGTCGAAGCGCCGGATGCGCAGCGGTCGGGTAATCGTCAGCGAGTGGCCGGCGCCGGACTGCTCCTCGGTCGGCGCGACCACCCAGATGTCGTCGGAGAAGGTGCGCGCAATCTCTTCCAGCACCGCCAGCCCCGGCGCGTGATAGCCATCGTCGTTGGTCAGCAGGATGCGCATCAGCGCACCGGTTCGATCCGCGCGAGGCCGGGCAGGTAGCTGGCCAGCGCCTCGGGCACGCCCACCGAACCGTCTTCCTGCTGGTAGTTCTCCAGCACGGCGACCAGGGTGCGGCCCACCGCCAGGCCCGATCCGTTGAGCGTGTGAACGAAGCGCGTCGCCTTCTCGCCCTCGGGCCGGTAGCGCGCGCCCATCCGCCGCGCCTGGAAATCGGTGCAGGTCGAACAGCTCGAAATCTCGCGATAGCGGCCCTGGCCGGGCAGCCAGACTTCGAGGTCGTAGGTGCGCGCCGCAGTGAACCCCATGTCGCCGGTGCACAGCTTCATGCGGCGGAAGGGCAGGCCGAGCGCGGTCAGAATGCCCTCCGCGCACGCCGTCATCCGTTCGTGCTCGCCCTCGGACTGATCGGGCGTGGTGATCGACACCATCTCGACCTTGTCGAACTGGTGCTGGCGGATCATGCCGCGGGTGTCGCGCCCGGCGGCACCGGCTTCCGAGCGGAAGCACGGCGTCAGCGCGGCAAAGCGCAGCGGCAGTTCTTCCTCGGCCAGGATCTGCTCGCGCACGATGTTGGTCAGGCTCATCTCGGCGGTGGAGATCAGCCAGCGGCCGTCGGTGGTGCGGAACAGGTCCTCGGCGAACTTGGGCAGCTGGCCGGTGCCGAAGGCGACCTCGTCGCGCACCATCAGCGGCGGCACGACCTGTTCATAGCCATGCTGCTCGGCCAGCGTCGTCAGCATGAACTGGCCCAGCGCGCGATAGAGGCGCGCGACGGGACCGCGCAGCAACGTGAAGCGCGCGCCGGCCAGCTTCACGCCCGTCTCGAAGTCGAGCCCCAGCGCCGGGCCGATCGCGTCATGCTCCTGCGGGGCGAAGGCGAAATCGCGGCGGGTGCCGTGTTCGGCGACCAGTTGGTTGTCGTCCTCGTCGGCGCCCTCGGGCACATCGGCGAGCGGCAGGTTGGGGATCGCAGCGAGTTCGGCGTCGAGCGCGTCACCGACCGTCTTTTCCTCGGCCTCCAGCGTCGGCAGCCGCTCCTTGAGCGCGCCGACTTCGGCCATCAGCGCCTGGGCCTGGGCCTCGTCCTTCTGCGCCTTGGCCGCACCGATCGCCTTGGACGCCTCGTTGCGACGGGCCTGCGCCGATTGCAGCTCGGTGATGAGGGCGCGGCGCCGCTCGTCGAGCGCGAGGAGATCGGCGGCGCGCGGCGCCAGCCCGCGGCGGGCGAGCCCCGCGTCAAAGGTTTGAGGATTGTCCCGGATCAATCGGATGTCGTGCATGGCGGCGCTATGACTTGAGCGCTCGCGCCGCGCAACCCTGCCGGTGAGCGCGCGTTGGGCTGGGAAGAACGCAACCGTAACAGCCAAGGAGTATTCGACGATGCAGGTACCGCACGACACCTTCGTGGTGGTGGCCGACGGCCGCAAGATGCTGTTCTTCCGCAATGAGGGCGACGCCGATTTCCCGCACCTCGTCGTCGAACATGCGCGCGAGCATCCCAATCCCAAGGATTCGGACCAGAAGACCGATGCCGCGGGCCGCTCGATGTCGACGCAGTCGGGGCCCAACGCCCCGGCGGCTGCGGTCGGCGGCGGGGGGCATGCCGGCGGCGGCGGAGCAATGTTCGCGCCGTCACGCGGCACGATGGGCGAAACCGACTTCCACCAACTGGAGGAGGACCGCTTCGCCGCGGAGACCGCCGAGTTCCTGAAGAAGCGGGCGATGGCCAACGAATACGAGTCGTTGATCATCGTCGCTCCGCCGAAGACGCTGGGCGAGCTGCGCAAGCATTATCACAAGGAAGTGACCGACCGGCTGATCGGTGAGCTCGACAAGGACCTCACCGGCCACCCCGTGCCGGACATCGAGAACGCGCTGAAGAGCGCCTGATCAGAGCGGGGCGGGGGGAGTAGCGCTCCCGCCGCCTCCCTTCACGGCTGATCCCTCAGGCGGCGGCCTGCTTGCGGCCGGCGAAGCGCCTGCGCGCGACCCGCGCCGCGGCCGCGGCAACGAACAGCAGCAACATCGGCGGCGCCGGGGACGGCGCCGGGGGACCCGCCCGGCGGGAGGGGGGGGGGTGGTGTTGGCCACCCCCCGCGGGGGATAC
>JBQCHA010000131.1:0-8949 GCA_051955175.1 Sphingomonas sp. | reverse complement strand
GATAGAGCCGCAGCCGCGTCTTGCCCCAGGCGCCAAGCTCGTGGGCGACCTCGCCCGTCACTTCCCAGCTCTGCGGTGGCACGAGATTGGGGTTGGCGTCGTTGCCGCGATTGTTGGCGATGTCCTGATTGGCCAGGAAATCGGAGAAGCTGATCTGGCCGACTTTGCGTTCCAGCTTCAGGCTGGTGTCCCAGCGCCGCGCCGGGCGCCAGTCGAGCAGGACGCTGCCTTTGGGTCGGAAGAAGTGGCGCGGCCTGTCGCCGGTACCGCGCTGGCCCAGTTCCGAATATTCGGCGCCGCCGACGACCTGCAGATCGAGCCTCGGTGAAAGTGAGCGGCTGAGCGTGGCGAGGCCCTCGTAACGCGTTTCGGCGACGATGCCGGTGCCATCCGGATACGGGATGTCGACATAGCTGCCGTCGGGCTCAAGCTCGGCGAGCGTACTCTCCTGCTCGTAGCGGTTGTCGGCGCGCTCGAACGAGATGGTCCAGTCATCGGGGCCGCCCCGCCAATTATATTCCACGCGCCCAACCGTCTCGGCGGTGCGCCCGTCCTGGGTATAGCGCACGCCGTCGCTCGCTGCGCCGCTGTCATAGTCGGTGCGCTGGTAGGTCACCGCGGGCGCGTGCTCGAAGTGCCGCAGACCGATCAGCTTGATGCGACCGCGGCCGAGCGCCGCTGAGACGTCACCATTCACATCGTAGCTGAAGCCCCAGGTGTGATCGTGGCTGGCCCAGTCATTGTCGTTGCCGTCGGTGCGGATCCGCCGCTGATCATTGGCGCCGCGCTGCCAATAGGGCGCGTAGTCGACGGTCAGATCGGCCTGGATGCCGTGCTTGTTCTGGTATTTCAGGATCGCCGACAGCTTCGCTTCGTCGGTGCTGTTCCAGTTGACCTGGCGGCGGCGTTCGATCAACGCGCCGCTCGGCGACAGCACGCGATAGTCATCCCCGCCCATCGCGCCGCGGCTGGCATCGTTTTCGAGCGACAGCGTGTAATTGAGGTCTCCGGCGCTGCCGCTGTAGCTGATCGATCCCGAAAGCCAGCGCGGCTCGGCATAATGTGCGCGAACCGCCGGGTTCCAGCTGAACGTGCCGCCGCCCTTGCGGCGGGTGGCGAGGACGACATTGGCGACCTGGCCGGTCAGGCCGGCGATCCCGAACGAGGCGGCCTGCTTGACCTCGACGCGCAGGACGTCGCCGGCCGAGGTCATCTGCAATTGCGCGACGGCGCCCCCCGATTTGTCGGTGACACGCTGGCCGTTGATCAGCACATTTTCCGATGCCTGGCCGAGGCCTCTTTTGGTGTCCGCCGCGACAATGGTGAAGCCCGGCACCTGCGTCAGCATGTCATAGGCAGTCTTCGGCGCGAAGCGGGCGAAATAGGCGGGGGCAAAGACCGTACCGTCGGCCGCCCTTGCGCCCGGAGGGGGCGCAGCGGTGGGCGTCGTCTGCCCCGCCCACGCCGTTGCCGGGGCGCAAAGGGCGATCGCGAGCGCCAGAGCTTCGCGCGCCGGCTGCCAACGCCACTGCGTCGGGCAGTGCAAGTGAACGGTGATTCCGGTTGTTCGTGGCCTGTTTGCGTGTGTTGTTAGCATGATACACCTGAAAGAGTGTGAACTGCCGACCGGCGCCGGCGTCGGGCGCCGCTGCGATCAGTCAGTGGGCGTTGGGGCGATCAGTCCTGCATTGCTGCGCCGAGGATGCGGCGATGGACGAGCATTTCCGGGGTGATATCGCGATGGCCCTCGCGGCGCATCGCGCGCACGTCGGCAGGGGTCACGCTGAAGATCTTCAGCTGGATCAGCTTGTCGGCCGGAACATTGCGGATGCCGGCCTGGGCAAACGCGTCGATGAAGGCAGGGGTGACGCCCTGGAGCCCCATTTGGGTGAGGTCGTCCGCGGAGAGAGTCCGGTAGCCCATCCGGCGATAGGCGGTGATGAGCCCCGGTGTCACTTTGGCGATCTTGAATTTCACCAGATCGTGTACGCTGCCGAGGCGGTAACCCGCGGCAGCGATGGCGCGGACGTAGTCGGCGTGGATCGAGAATATCCCGAGCGACACGAGGCGGCCGGCGTCGGGAGTCTGGTAGCCGCCGTCCTTGAGCGCATCGATCACCGAGGGGTCGAAATCGGTCATGGTGAGGAGGAACTGCTGGTCGTCGTCGAGCGGCGGGTAACCGACGCGCGCGAGCCGCGCGTCGAACGCCCCGTTGCGGAGGAAATCGCAGCGGCCATCCGCCTCGCCACGGCGGGCGATGCCGTGGCAGGCAACCCGGCCCGGCGCGCGGTCGACGGTGAAGGCAAGGGGGGTGGCACCGGGCGATTGCAGCGCGGCCGGCGAAAGGCCGTGAAGATCTGCGATTGCTACCCTATCGCTCACGCGATCATGGTCATGGCTCGGGCCGTGGCCGACGCGATCGAAGGCGAGTTCGACCTCGCTGCCTCCTGCGCGCATCGACAGGTGGAAGCGGATGTCTTCGCGCATGCCGGCGAAGCAGTTCGCGGCAATGGCGAACGCGATCAGCAAGGGCGCAGCGATGACGGTGGCAAGACGGATCATGACAGATCTCCTAGGGTGGCTGCAGCAGGCAAAGCGGGACCGGTCGTCCGTTTGGGGGCGGACGTCGCGGCGGCGGCAGTGAGTGTTTGCTAGGGCGTCAGGTCAGCGGTCGAACGGGAAGCCGGCATCGGCGGAGACCCCGGGTGGTCGCGGGACGTGGCCCTTGAGCGCACCATAGCTTTCGAGGTTGCTGACGGTGACCTTATGTCCTGTGGCCCGCAACGCCCGGACATCCTCGGCATCGACCCCTAGCGCGGCCAGCCCGGACAGATCGTCGATGCTGAGGTCCCTCAACCCCACCGCTGCGAGCGAGCCGATATAGTCCGCCGACAGGCCCACCGAGCGCGCCTCGACCAAGGTGTCCGGGTCCAGGTTGCGATAGCCTGCGCGGGCGAGCGCGCGGACATAATCCGGCGTCACCCCGACCGCGCGCATCGACGCGAGGTCATCGTTGGTGGCATGGGCGAGCGCCGGGCTGGCGCCGCGAATTGCCGCAGCATACCCTGGCGTGATGCCGATCGCCTTCGCCTCGATCGCGGCATCGATCGGATCGACGGCGGCGCGTTCCCGATTAGGCGCGGCGTTTTCTGGTTCTGTCGGCGCGGGATCGGGCGCAGCCACGGCGCCGATCCCGCTTTGCGCAGCTGCGACGACATGCGGCGAGCGCGTTGCGGCGGGCATTGGCGTTGCCGCGGCCAGACGCGGCTCGGTGGCCTCCGCCGGGCGTTGCGGTACCACCGTCAGCGCGGCGAGCGGCGCACCGCCGAACAGCGCGACGACTGCACCGATCGCCGCCCAGCGCGCCTCCATGCGGGTGCGTGGCAGACTGTGGTCGAGAACGCGGTGAACGCGACGCTGCAGCGAACCCTTGGCAGGCGCGACGCCGTGCGCGGCCAGCATCGCGGCGCGGCAATCGTGGCGCGCGGTGTGGACGAGCAAGGCGGCATAATCGGGGCCCGCCACGTTGGCGCCGAGCACCGCATCGTCGGCGGCTTCCTCACGCAGCTGATGCGCCTCGCGCACCAGCAGCCAGACCAGCGGGTTGAACCAGTAGAGCGCGGTGACGATCCGGCCGAGCAGCAGCTTGGCCCAGTCCATCGACATGACGTGCGCAAGCTCATGGGCGATGATCGCCTCCGCCTCGTCCGTCGCTTCCAGTGCGCCTTCGTTGAGCAGGATCACCGGCCGCGCCAGTCCCCAGCTCACCGGCGAGGGCAGGGCATCGCTGACCAGCAAGGCGGTGCCGTTCTTGAAGTTCATCCGGGCCTGAGCGTGCGCCAGCGCGCTCAGCCACGCTGGGCTGGTCATCACCTGCGCGCGCGAGCGCAGCGCGAACAGCCGTGCCAGCGCCACCAATGTCATGCCAAGCAGCAGCGCGGCGGGCAGGAGATAGAACAGCAGTATCCAGTCGATCTGCGCGATTGCGCTGTTTATCGGATCGATCGACGGCGATGTGGTCGCGCCGAGATGATGCCTCAGGAGCGACGCCGGTGCCGCCGATGTCGTGCTGACCACGTTGGCTGGCGCCGGGGTGGGGAGCAGTCCAGTTTCGACGTCGAGCGTGGGCAGCAGCATGGCCACCACCGGCAACAGCAGCAGCAAACCCAGCCCGGCATGGGCGAGCCATGAACGTTGTGCCGCGGAGGCGTTGCGGAGCAGGCGTAGCAGGCCGAGCGTCAGCCCGGCAGCGACGATCGATTTGATGGCAAGGCCGATGATGAAGGTCATGCCTTCTTCTCCTCACGTGCGCGGGCGATCAGCGCCTCAAGCTCGTCGAGTTCCTTTTCGTCGAGCCGCTGCGACATACCGAGCAGCGCGCTCGCCGCACTCGCCGCCGAGCCGTTGAAGAAGGTGCGGACGATATGGCCCAGCGCATTGTTGCTCGCCTTGTCCTCAGGCAGTGTCGGCGAGAAGGCATAGCCGCGCTCGGTTTCCTGGCGCGTGACGAAGCCTTTGTCCTGGAGGCGCTTGAGCATCGCGCGCACCGCGGACCCGGAGAGTTCGTCGGGTAGTGCCGAGCAGATATCGCCGACGACCATCGGGCCCCGCTCATAAAGCAGGTCGACGATCTGGCGCTCACGCGGCGGAAGCTTGTCGAGCATGCGAATCTCCATACGCTACATTTGTAGAATGCTACATTTGTAGCGCCCGTGCAAGCGGCATTTTCAACCACCGCAACTACCCTATGCCCGGCGCAGCTCTGCCCACCACCGTCCAAATCCTGGATGGTGCAGAGGCCCGCCCGCCCGAAGCGTACTGCCGGCAGCCGCCCAGTTCGAATATTCCGGCGGCGGCTATCTGGTTACGCAGCTCGCGCCAGCGGGATTGTGGACAACCGCGGGCGACCTCGCGCGTCTGTTGATCGACCTGCAGGCCTCCGCCGCGGGCAAGAAGGGGCATCGCTTTCGCCCGCCATGACGCGTACGATGATGACGCCGGTCAAGGACAATTGGGAGCTCGGCGTCGCCCTGTGGCCTGGCAAGACGCCGCACTTCGGCCATGACGGCGTGAACCCCGGCTTCGAGTCCTTCATGCTTTCCTACGTTGGCAAGGGCGACGGCATCGTCGTCCTTGCCAATGGCGGCGACGGCAGGCGGATTGTCGCGGATGTCGTCCGCGCGGTCGCGACCGATTACGGCTGGCCCGAGATCGCGGCGCCCGCAACCGAGGAGAAGACGCTGTGTCTACCGAACTGTCCAAAGCTGCTGGACACTTCGAGGGTGGGGACCTCAAGGTCGATCTCGAAGCACGCCCTGAGGGACTATTTGCAAGGCTCGTTGGCGCCCCCGCCTCCGGGCGGCTCATCGCATTCTCGTCGACGCGCTTCCGATCTGAATCGATGGGCATCACCGCTGAGTTCGCGCCGGACTTTGCGAGCTGCACCATTGTCGAAGGCGACCCCCCAATGAAGCTCGTGCGCATAGACCCAGTGCGCACGGCGACGAACGGTGGATGATCTGTCTCTTCCACCGCCGCGCGGCTCCCATTCGGCAGCGGGCGGTTCAGCTAGGAACATATCTCAAGACCGTCTGGCGGCTGTGTTCCCGCCCTCGGCCGCGGGGCGGACTGGCACACGCGGGATGGAGGGAATCCCGCTTTTGGATTGCTGGGGGCCGATCGTAGGGCCGGGACTGCGCGCGAATCTGACGCACCGGCCCGACACCTGGAAAGCCTGCTATCGCGATCAGCGCTGGCGAAAAGCGGCCGTTCCGGTTCGTCCTAATCGCGGACTGTTCAGCCCCTGACAAACTCATGTCCGCTTTCCAGCGATTCCCGGTCACCTGCTGCCGTGCATCAACCGCCGATTTGGACGGCAGCTACGCGCGACGGGTGCGCTGCTTGCGGAGCGGAGGGAGAAGGCTAGACGGCCGGCGACGTGCCTGACAAGCAGGTCGAGGGCGCAGCGGCGCACCAAGGAAGCGGACTGGCAGAGGGCAGAGGGGGCTGTAGATGAATGGCGCAGGCGTGATGTGGTGGCTGGGTTGGCCGGGATCGGGGCGGCCGCGACGCTGCCGGGGGCGCTCGGCGCGGCGACGACTGGGGCGCCCGATTCCGGGCCCAACGTCCTGATGCTCGATCCCGCCATGTCGCGCGAGACGATGCAGGCGCAACTCGACGCGATTTTTCGTCGGCAGGAGCGCGCGCACTTCAGCGACGATCGCTACGCCGTGCTGCTCAAGCCCGGGCATTATCCGCTCGACATCAACGTCGGCTTTTTCACGCAGGTGGCAGGCCTTGGCATGTTGCCCGACGCGGTGGAGATAAACGGGCATGTCCATGTCGAGGCAGACTGGATGCACGGTGTGGCGCTGGTGAATTTCTGGCGCTGCGCCGAAAATCTCGCGGTGCGGCCTCCCGACGGGCAGGATCGCTGGGCGGTCTCGCAGGCCGCCCCCTACCGCCGCATCCACTTGCACGGCAATCTCGCGCTCGATGACAATGGCTGGTCGAGCGGCGGCTTCATGGCCGATTGCCATGTGTCCGGTACTGTCGAGTCAGGCACGCAGCAGCAATGGTTCACGCGCAACAGCCTGATCGGCGGCTGGCAGTGGGCCAATTGGAACATGGTGTTCGTGGGCGTCGAGGGTGCGCCGGCGACGCGCTTCCCAACACCCCCTTACACCAGCGTCGACGCGGCCCCGGTGATCCGCGAAAAGCCGTTCCTGCATGTGACGGACGATGGCGGCTGGGCGGTGTTCGTGCCGGCGTTGCGGCGCGACACGCGCGGCGTGAGTTGGGCCAAGGGCATGCCCGCCGGGCACGATATTCCGCTGTCGCGCTTCCTGATCGCCACCCCGGCGACGGGAGTCGGGCGGATCAATGCGGCGCTGGCATCGGGCATGCACCTGCTGCTGACGCCCGGCATTTACCGGCTCGCCGAGCCGATTCGCGTCGTGCGGCCCGACACCGTCGTGCTCGGTCTGGGGCTGGCGACGTTGCTGTCGGAGCAGGGCGCGATCGCGATGCAAGTGGCGGATGTCAGCGGCGTCACGATCGCCGGCCTGCTGTTCGACGCCGGGCCGGTGCGGTCGCCGCTGCTGTTGCAGGTCGGACCGCGCGGATCGGCCGCTGCCCACAGCGCCAATCCGACGCTCCTCGCCGACGTGTTCTTCCGCGTCGGCGGCGCGGCGCCGGGGCGCGTCGAAACCTGCCTGGAGATCAACAGCAACAACGTCATCGCCGATCATCTGTGGGTCTGGCGTGCCGACCACGGCGACCGGGAGCATCATCGCGTCCATGTCGGCTGGACCGAAAATACCGCCGATCATGGCGTGATCGTCGACGGCAAAGATGTCACCGCTTACGGCCTGTTCGTCGAGCATTTCCAGCAATACCAGACGTGGTGGCGAGGCGAGCGCGGGCGGACCTTCTTCTATCAGAACGAACTACCCTACGACCCGCCGTCGCAGGCGGCATATATGGACGGGCAGACGCGCGGCTGGGCGGCTTATAAGGTCGCCGATCACGTCGACCATCACCATGCAATTGGGATGGGCATCTACGCCAATTTCACCGCCGATCCGTCGATCGTCCTGGAAAGCGCGATCGAGGCCCCGCGCAAGCCGGACGTGACGTTCGTCGATATCACCACCATCTCGCTGGGCGGCGGGATGGGGACCGTCGCCCATCTGGTCAACGACGCTGGCGCCGCCGCCCGCAAGGGCGCCGACAAGCAGACGCTGGTGCGCTATCCGCCCGCATGACCGCGATAGGGGGAGGGCGATGACGGCCCTCCCGCCAAGATCTACGGTTTCATAGTCGAGCTGTTGAGCCTCGTCGTCAGCACCATCGCGCGATCGGTCGCGTCGTGCGCGATGGCGACGCGATAGGCCCCCGCCGTGATCCGCCAACCTGGCAAGCTGGTGTCGTAATCGGCGAGGATGCGCGGTTCGGCGGTCAGCGTCACCTGCTTCGCCTCGCCGGGCTGCAGCGTCACGCGTTCGAACCCGGCAAGGCGCATCGGGTGGTCCGAACCGTCGCGCGCGACATAGACCTGCGGCACGTCGGCGCCGGCGCGTTTGCCGGTGTTGGTGACGGTGAAAGTGACCTTCAGCGTGTCGCCGCCGGTCACGACCGGCCTGCTATAGGCGAAGCGGGTGTAGCTGAGGCCGTGACCGAACGGGAACAGCGGCGTTTCGCCCTTCTTTTCGTACCAGCGATAGCCGACGTCGCTCCCCTCGACATAATCGATCGGGAAGGTCTTCAGCTGGTATTTGGACGACTCCGCCGGGTTTGCCGCGGCCGCCGCGTCGAGTGTGGTTAGCGCATCGAGCCCGACCGGCGCCGGGCGCGGCGCCTGCGACGCTGCCTTGGGGAAGGTGATGGGCAAATGGCCCGAGGGATTGACCGCGCCGGTCAGCACGGCCGCGATCGCTCCGCCGCCACGTTGGCCCGGATACCAGGCCTCGATCACTGCCGGCACTTGGTCGATCCATGGCATCAGCACCGGTCCGCCGGTTTCCAGCACCGTCACCGTCCTTGGCTGCGCGGCGGCGACGGCCGAGATCAGCGCATCCTGATCGTCGGGCAGCGACAGGTTGGGCACGTCTTCCGCCTCGGTCGCCCATTGCGTGGCGAAGACGATCGCGAGGTCGGCTGCCTTTGCCGCGGCGGCCGCCTTTGCGGGATCGCTGCCGTCGATGAAGGTGATTTCCGCATCGGGCAACGCCGCCTGCAGCGCCTTCAGCGGCGAGGAGGGATCGTAGGTGATGCGCGCGAACGATGCCGCCGCGCCGGATTTCAGCGGGATTTCGATCGGCGGCTCGACCGGTGAACCGAGTGCCCAGACGATCACCGAACGGGCCGAGGCGATCCGGACCGTGATCAAGATCGCTGACGGTCGGGTCCCGGTCGTGCCCGGAACCGGGTCGGCTGTGCTGCAGGAGA
>JBQCHA010000130.1:0-53116 GCA_051955175.1 Sphingomonas sp. | reverse complement strand
CATCACGTGCATGTGAAGAACGGGGTGCCGTGCGCCGCCTGCCACGGCGACGTGCGGCGCATGCCGCTGACCCGGCAGGCGACACCGATGACGATGGGCTGGTGCCTCGACTGCCACCGCTCGCCCGAGGACAGGATCGTCTCGCCGGCGCGCGAATTCGAAGGCGCGCCGTATCAGGAGCGCACCGCCGCGGACCGCAAGTTCGCCGCCATGGTCGTCGCGCACATCGCGCATTCCGGGCGCCGCCTCACCGACTGTTCGACGTGCCACCGATGAGCGTGACCCTCGACCGCCGTGCCATTCTGGGCATGATCGCCGCCGGCGCCGCGGCCTCGGTCGCCGGCTGCTCCCGGCCTGACGAAACCATCTACCCGGCGGTCGAGCGCCCTGACGACGCGCATCCGGGGATGTTGAGCCGCTATGCCACGGCAATACCGCTCGGCGGCTATGGCCGCGGCGTCACCGGGCTGGTGATCGATTCGCGGCCGATCAAGCTGGAAGGGCTGGCGGCGCATCCGGCCAGCCTCGGCGCGACGGATCTGTTCGCCGAAGTCTCGATCCTCGATCTCTATGATCCGCAGCGGCTGCAGGCGCCGGTGGCGTCAGCCGCGCCGTCCGACTGGTCGGCGCTGGCGCGCACGCTCTACCCGCGCATCGCTTCGCGCCGCGGGGCCGGGTTGGCGGTGTTGACCGGGCGCCTCACCTCGCCGACGATGCTGGCGCAACTTGCGACGCTGCAGGCGCAGTATCCTGGCATGCACCACGTGCGGTGGGAGCCGCTCAACGACGATGCCGCGCTGGCGGCGTCGCGGCATGCGTTCGGGCGACCGCTCACTGCACGGCCGCGATTGCAGGATGCCGACGTCATCCTGACGCTAGGTGCCGACCCGCTGGGGCCGGGCCCGGACCAGATCGCCAACGCCAAACACTGGTCCCGTCGCCGCCGGCGCGATCCGATGCCGCGGCTCTATGCGATCGAGCCGTCACTGACCAACACCGGCGCGATGGCCGACAGCCGGGCGAACGCGAGTGCTGCCGATCTGGCGCGCGCATGTCATGCGCTGGCGGCGCTGCTGGGCGGCGGCGGGGACGTCCCCGAACTGCCCGAGAAACTCGCCAAGCTGGTTGCCGATGCTGCGCGCGACCTCGCTGGCGCCCGCGGCCGTGCAGTGGTCCTGGCCGGGGAGGGACAGCCCGCCGCGGTCCATGCCTTCGCCGCCTGGGCGAACGGCCGGTTGAGCGCACCGGTCGACTGGATCGCGCCGGTCGATCCCGATCCGCGGCCGCACGGCGATGGCCTTGCCGCGCTCGCCGGCGAGATGCACGCCGGCCGCATCGACACGCTGGTGGTGATCGGCGCCAACCCGGTCTACGGCGCGCCGCCGGAGCTGCGGTTCGCCGAGGCGATGCGCAAGGTGCCGCTCAGCATCGCGGCGATCACCGTGCCCGATGAGACCGCCGCCAACGCCAAATGGCAGGTGCCGCTCAGCCATCCGCTGGAAAGCTGGAACGACTGGCGGGCGCCCGACGGCACGGCGTCGATCGCGCAGCCGCTGATCCGGCCGCTATACGACAGCCGCAGCGCGATCGAGCTGATCGACTTCCTCGGCAACCCCGCGTCGGATCGTAACGGCTATGCCCGCCTGCGGGAGACCTGGGCGACGCTGGACGAGGACGGATGGCAGCGCGCGGTGGAAGCCGGCGTGGTGCCGAACACCGCCACCAAGCCGGAGCAGGTCGGCGCAGCGCCGCTGGTGCTGCCGCCGATCCCGAGCGGACCCGGCGTCACGCTGGATGTGCGGCCGTCGCCCAGCGTCTATGACGGCAGCTTCTCGCACAATGCCTGGGCGCAGGAATGTCCCGAGCCGATCAGCAAGGAGGTCTGGGGCTCCAGCGCGCGGATGCACCCCGCCGACATGACGGCGATCGGTGCTGTGGACGGCGACATGGTGCGCATCGCGCGCGGGCACGGCGTGATCACGCTGCCGGTGCGGGCGGTGCGCGGGCAGGCGCAGGGCGTGGTGACGCTCTACACCGGCTATGGCCGGCAGGATTCGGGCGCGGTGGCCGACGGGGTCGGGGCGAACGCGTTCGTGCTGGCCGGGGATGGCCCGACGAGCGTGTCGAAGGCGGACGGAAACCATCCCGTGACGACGACGCAGCACATGTTCCGGCTCGATGCCGAGCTGGAGAAGCTGTTCCCGGTGGTCCATCCCCGTGAAAAGACCGAACCCGAAACGCCGCACAAGACGCTGATCCCGTCCAAGCTGCCCGACCGACCCAATCCGCCCAACAAGGCGGCGCCGCCACAATGGGCGATGGCGATCGACACCGACGTGTGCATCGGCTGCAACGCCTGCGTTGTCGCCTGCCAGGCGGAGAACAACATCCCGGTGATCGGGCCCGACGAAATGGCAATGGGCCGCGACATGCACTGGCTGCGCGTCGATCGCTACGAGGTGGCGGAGACGGAGGGTGCGGGGTTCCAGCCGGTGCCCTGCATGCAGTGCGAGAAAGCGCCGTGCGAGCCGGTCTGCCCCGTCGAAGCATCGGTGCATGATGCAGAGGGGCTCAACGACCAGATCTACAACCGCTGCATCGGCACGCGCTTCTGCGAGGCGAACTGCCCATACAAGGTGCGTCGGTTCAATTTCTTCGATTATTCCGGCCGATCGGTGTGGGGGGACGCCAACGACGCCTCGATCCAGGCGCAGCGCAATCCGGACGTTACGGTGCGCAGCCGGGGCGTGATGGAGAAATGCACCTATTGCGTGCAGCGCATCAAGGCGGCCGAACACGACGCCGATGCCAACCACCGCCCGGCCGGCGACGTCGTGACCGCCTGCGCCGCGGCATGCCCGACCGATGCGATCGTGTTCGGCCGGCTCGACCAGGAAGGCGCGATTCGCGAGGCGCGCGAGGACGATCGCCGCTACGATCTGCTCGGTGAGCTCGGCACGCGGCCACGCACCACCTACCTCGCGCGGCGCATCAATCCCGGGGAGGAAGAGGCGTGACCGGCGCGCCCGGCCCCCAGATGCAGCACGTCCGCGAGACCAAGCGGCGCTGGATCCTGCCGTCGGTCGAGAGCTTCAACCACGTGACTGAGACGGTGGTTGCGCCGGTGATGGATCGCGGTGCCGGACGCAATTACTGGATCGCGCTTGCTGCCATGGCGGCGCTCACACGGATGGGCGCGATAGGCATGTGGTTGAGCTTCCAATACGGGCCGGGCATGTGGGGCAACAACACGACCGTGGTGTGGGGCTTCCCGATTGCCAATTACGTCTGGTGGATCGGCATCGGCAACGCGGGCACGCTGATCTCCTCCCTGCTGCTGCTGACGCGGCAGAAATGGCGCGCGTCGATCAATCGCTTCGCCGAAGGGATGACGCTGTTCGCGGTGTCGATGGCGGGGCTGTTCCCGATCCTCCACCTCGGGCGGCAGCAATATTTCTACTGGCTGGCGCCCTATCCGGCGACGATGGGCATCTGGCCGCAATGGCGTTCGGCGCTGGTGTGGGATTTCTGGTCGATCCTGTCGTACCTGCTGTTCTCCATCCTGTTCTTCTACGTCGGCCTGATCCCCGACCTCGCCTCGTTGCGCGATCGCCCGGGCAAGTACGGCTGGCGCCGCTTCTACGGTTTCCTGGCGATGGGTTGGCAGGGGACGCCGCGGCAATGGCGCGCGCAGGAGCGGTTGCACACGATCTTGGCGGTGATCGCGGTGCCGCTGGTCTGCTCGGTACACTCGATCGTCGGCCTCGACTTCGCCGCCAGCCTGATGCCGGGTTGGACCGAGAGCATCTTCCCGCCCTATTTCGTCGTCGGCGCCTTCTTTTCGGGCTTCGCCGTGGTCGTGATGCTGGCGCTCGTGATCCGCTGGGCGCTGAAGCTCGAGGGGCTGATCGTGCCGGCGCATTTCGACGTGATGGCCAAGGTGATCCTGGCCTCCGCCATCGTCATGGGGGCGTCGTATATGGCGGAGTGGTTCTCCGCCTGGTGGGGCGGCGATCCTGCCGACATCCGGCTCGTCACTTATGAGCTGACCGGCGATTACGCGTGGCTCTATTACATCATGCTGTTCTGCAACGTGCTGGCATCGCAGATCTTCTGGGTGCCGCGGATGCGCACCAACGTCTGGGTGCTGACGGCTGTGTCGGTGCTGGTGCTGATCGGCATGTGGCTGGAGCGCATCCTGATCATCGTCAACACGCTGTCGCACGGTCATGCGGTCTCGATGTGGCGGCTGTACGGGCCCAGCATCGTCGATTTCATCATCCTGTTCGGCACACTGGGCGCGTTCGTGTTCCTGTTCCTGATCTTCGCGCGCCTGATCCCGGTGGTGTCGATGCACGAGGTGCGCCGGCTGCTGACGGAGGAGCGTGAATGACCGCGGTCGCGATCGCCACCTTCGATACCGAGGGCGCGTGGCTCCGCGCGCGGACCCGCGCGTTGGCGGCGGAGCGGCACATCCTCGGCGAGTGGCTGCCCTATGCCAGCACCGCGCTGGGATCGGGCGAGGGCGAGAAGGGCATCCTGCCCGGCGTGCTGATCGGCGGCACCATCGGCGGCCTCGGCCTGTTTGCGCTGGAAAGCTGGAGCGCCGTCTGGTCCTACCCGATCAACAGCGGCGGCCGTGCGTTGTGGAGCTGGCAGGCGTTCATCCCGGCGCCGGTCGAGTTCTCGGCGCTCGCCGGCGCCATCGGCGGCGTGATCATGCTGTTCCTGAAGGCGCGGCTGACGCGGCTGAACCACCCGGCGTTCGATTGGGACGAGGTGGAGCAGGCGTCGCGCTCGTCCTTCGTCCTGGCGCTCGGCTGCGACCTCGGCGCCGACGCCAACGCCGCCCTCGACCTGCTGGCGGAAGCCGGTGCGACGCATAGCCGGTTGATCGACGGATGAAGCGCGCGCTCGCCCTCCTGATCGTCACCGCGCTGCTGGGTGGGTGTGACCTGTCGATGAAGAACCAGGCGAAGCCGGGGACGCAGAACAGCCCCGACCTCTGGCCCGGCGGCCCGGCGCGCCAGCCGCCGCCCGACGGCACCATTGCGCAGGGCGCGCTGGCCGACGCGTCGGCGCTGGCGACGCGACCGAAGCTCACCAAGGCGCTGATCGATCGCGGGCAGGACCAGTACAATATCTATTGCAGCGTGTGTCATGGCCCGACGGGGAAGGGAGACGGCACGGTGGTCAAACGCGGCTTCCCCGCACCGCCATCCTATTACATCCCGCGGCTGATGGCCTCGCCGCCGGCCTATATCGTCGATGTCATCACCCATGGCCACGGCGTAATGTACAGCTATGCCGATCGCGTGGCGCCGCGCGACCGCTGGGCGATCGCCGCCTATATCAAGAGCCTGCAGCAGGCGCGCGTCGACCAGCAGGAGCCGGCGAAGTGATGCGGCGTCCCTGGCCCTGGCTGCTGGTCGCCGCGATCGGCTTCGTCGTAATCCTGGTGGTTGCGCCCGAGGCGGCGGCGACCGGCTGGCGGCTCGCCTTCGTCACCGCGGCAGCGCCGTTCGCCGGTGCCGTGGTGATGCTGATGATCGCCCGGCTGACCGGCTCCGACTGGAGCCCGTTGGAGCCGTTCGCGCTCGCCGCGCCGGTGCTGGCGCTGGCGGCGATCGGCATCGGCCTGATCCAGCTCGCCGCGCAGCCGCCGGCGCATCTGGGATTGTGGCAGCAACCGATTGTCGTGGGTCTGCGCGCGGTGATCGCCGCCGGGGCGCTCGCCTGGGTCGGCACGCGCGTTGTGCGCGGCGTCAGCGTCACCTTCGCGGCGATCGCACTGGCCCTCTATGCGATCGTGTCGACGGTGATCGGCACCGATTGGCTGCTCGGCGGGTCGCCTGGTCATGCCGTGTCCTCGGTCGGCATGATCCTGTTCACGCAGGAGATGGGCGCCGCCTGTGCGGTGATGCTGCTGGTCGGCTGGGGCGCGCCGCGCTTCCGCAGCGACATGGGCAAGCTGCTCGTCGCCGCAGGAGTGGGGCTCAGTTACCTGGTCTTCATGGATTTCCTGATCCTGTGGTACGGCGACCTGCCGTCCAAGATCGGCTGGTACGTCGATCGCGCCAGCGTCATCTATGACATCGTCGTCGCCCTGGCGTTGCTGTTCGGCATGTTCGGCCCGATCGCCGCGCAGGCGCTGATCGGTGGCCGCCGCGGCCAGCGGCTTGCCGGCGCCAGTGCGCTGGTCGGGCTGGTGCTGATCGATTTGTGGTGGGTGAAGGCCGGCATCGTCGCGCTGATCGCGGCGGTGCTTGCCGGGGCGATCATGCTGGCTGCCGGGATGATGCTGACCGAATGGAGGCGCGCACGTGGCTGAGGACGACCGCAAGGATCCGCACGAGGGCTGGGAGGTGCCGTTTCGCATCGGCGCGCTCGGCGGCCTGGCGGTGCCGGCGGTGCTGCTCGCCGGTGTGCTGATCGGCGGCACGGTGTATGATTACACGCTGCGGCCGAAGCTGAACTACACCGTGACGCCGCAGCCGGCGCCCGGCCTGAAGGCTGACGTGCATGCGGGCGTGAGCGACCCCGAGGTGGCGCCGCCGGTGGTCCGTCCCGATCCGGTGGTCGAGCGGGCGAAGGCGGCCGCCGCGGCGCAGGGGCTGCCGGATTGGCCGGTGGGGAACGGGCAATGATCCTGCCGCCCGACGCCTCGACGAACGCCCCGGCATTCGACCATCTGTTTTGGCTGCTGGTCGCGATGGCCGGCGCGGTCATCCTGCTCGTCGTCTCGCTGCTGATCGGCTTCTCGCTGAAATACCGCCGCGGCACCAAGGCGAAGCGCGGGCCGCTGCCGTCGCCATTCGCGCATGAGATAGAGATCGGCTGGACCGCGGCGACCTTCTTCGCCTTCATGTTCCTGTTCTGGTGGGCGGCCTCGGTGCAGATCGCCAAGGTGCCGGTGCCGCGTCACGCCGTTGAAATCCATGTGGTCGCCAAACAATGGATGTGGAAGATGGAGCACCCCGGCGGCCAGCGCGAGATCGACGCGCTGCACCTGCCGCTGGGCGTGCCGGTGAAGCTGGTGATGACCAGCCAGGACGTGATCCACAGCTTCTTCGTGCCGGCCTTCCGCGTGAAGCAGGACGTGCTGCCGGGGCGCTATACGGAGCTCAACTTCACCCCCGACAAGGTCGGCACCTATCGCCTGGAATGCGCGGAATATTGCGGCACCGACCATAGCCGGATGACCGGCGACATCGTGGTCATGCCACCGCAGGCGTTCGCCCGCTGGTCGGAAGGACAGCCGCAGAACGACACGCTGGCCGTCCAGGGCAAGGTGCTGTTCACCCGTCTGGGCTGTGCCGGGTGCCACGTCAATTCGCAGACGGTGCACGCGCCCGACCTGTTCGGCATCTATGGCAAGCCGCAGCCGATGAGCGACGGCGGTTTCAAGATCGCCGACGAGACCTATTTGCGCGATTCGATCATGCTGCCGAAGAAGGACGTGGTCGCGGGCTACGCCCCCGTCATGCCCAGCTTCCAAGGGGTCGCCAGCGAATCCGACGTCATAAAGCTGATCGCGTACCTGAAGCAGACCGGAGAGAAGAAATGAGCGTCGCCGCCCGGGAAGGCGAAACCACCCTGCTTGGCCGCGACCTCGGCGAGGAGAATTACCTCACCCACGGCACCACGGTGATGTCGTGGCTGCGGACCACCGATCACAAGCGGATCGCCATCCTCTACGCCGTTTCCATCACCTTCTTCTTCTTTCTCGGCGGCATCGCGGCGTCGTTGATGCGCCTAGAACTCGTGTCGCCGCACGGCGTGATCCTGAACAACGACGAATACAACCGCGCCTTCACGCTGCACGGCGTGATCATGGTCTGGTTCTTCCTGGTACCGTCGATCCCGACGACGCTGGGCAATTTCCTGCTGCCGCTGATGATCGGCGCCAAGGAAGTGGCATTCCCGCGGCTCAACCTGACATCGTGGTATGTGTTCGTTGCCGGCGGCTTGCTGACCTTCTGCGCGCTGTTGTTCGGCGGGGTGGATACCGGCTGGACGTTCTATACGCCGTTTTCCACGCTTTATGCCAACAGCAACGTGCTGCTGGCGCTGGTCGGCATCGTGGTGGTTGGCTTCTCCTCGATAGCGACGGGGGTCAATTTCATCGCCACCGTCCACCTGCTGCGCGCGACCGGCATGAAATGGATGCGGCTGCCGCTGTTCGTCTGGTCGATGTACGCGACCGCGCTGGTGATGGTGCTGGCCACGCCGGTGCTGTCGATGACGCTGCTGATGGTGTTCGTCGAGCGCGCCTTCGGCCTGCCGATCTTCGACCCGCGCGCCGGCGGCGACCCGATCCTGTTCCAGCACCTGTTCTGGTTCTACAGCCACCCTGTCGTGTACATCATGGTGCTGCCGGCGATGGGGGTCGCGTCGGAGATCATCTCATGCGAGGCGCGCAAGCGGATCTTCGGCTATACGTTCATGGTCTATGCCATGCTGATGATCGCGGTGATCGGCTTCATGGTGTGGGGCCATCACATGTTCGTCAGCGGCCAGTCGCAGTTCGCCAACCTGGTCTTCTCGTTCCTGTCGTTCGTCATCGCGGTGCCCTCCGCCATCAAGGTGTTCAACTGGACGGGCACGCTCTATCGCGGGCAAATCCGCTTCTCGGCGGCGATGCTCTACGCGCTGGGCTTCGTCGGGCTGTTCACGGTGGGCGGGCTCACCGGCCTGTTCCTCGCCTCGGTGCCGATCGATGTCGACGTGACCGACACCTATTTCGTGGTCGCGCATTTCCACTACATCATGGTCGGCGGATCGGTCTCGGCATTCTTCGGCGGGCTGCACTTCTGGTGGCCCAAGATCACCGGACGCATGTATCCGGAGCGGCCGGCGCGCTTCGCTGCGATCTCGATGTTCTTCGGGTTCAACTTCACCTTCTTCCCGCAGTTCATCCTGGGGCTGGAGGGCATGCCGCGGCGCTATCACGACTATCCTCAGGTGTTCCAGCCGCTGCAGGTGCTGTCATCGACGGGCGCCTTGGTGCTGGCCTTCGCCTATGTGTGGCCGCTGTTCTACCTCGCCTGGTCGCTGGTGAAGGGGCCGCGCGCGCCGGACAATCCCTGGGATGCGACGGGATTGGAGTGGCAGACCAAATCGCCGCCGCCCAAGGAGAATTTCGATCGCGATCCGGTGATCACCGCTGATCCCTATGGCTATCATCCCGAGCATTTTGCCCCCGACGAAGTGACGCAGGCGGAGGAGGCGCAGACGCCATGACCGCCACCAAGCTGATGGAGCCGTGGAAGACTGCCGAGCGCCAGCACGTCGCGGTGCGGTTCGGCGTATGGACCTTCCTGGTCAGCGAGATCATGTTCTTCAGCGCGCTGTTCATGTTCTACGCCTATGCCCGCTGGGCCAATCACGCCGGCTTCGTGGTCGGCGCCCGCGAGGCGGAGTTCTGGTACGGCACCGCCAACACGGCACTGCTGCTGACCAGCAGCATGACGATGACGGTGGCCGAGCGCGCCAATCGCGAGGGGCTGGTCAGCCTCGCCCGCGCGATGCTGCTGGCGACGATCCTGCTGGGGCTGGCGTTCCTGGTGGTGAAGGGTTTTGAATATCGCGCCGACCTTCAGCATCACGATTTCCCCGGGCCCGATTTCAAATTCGATGTGCGCGGCGCCGGCGAGTTCTGGGCCTTCTACTGGACGGCGACGGGGGTGCACGCGATCCACCTTTCGATCGGCCTGTGCCTGATCGGCCGGCTGCTGCTGATCCCGCGCGATCACCTGGCGAGCCGCTGGACGACCACGGAGGGGACATCGCTCTACTGGCACCTCGTCGACATGGTGTGGGTGACGCTCTACCCGCTGCTGTACCTGGTGGGGCGCTGATGGACCGCGAGACACGCCGCCGCGTCCTGTGGGTGCCACTCGCAATGTGGGTGGCGCTGCTCGGCTTGCTCGCACTGACCGCCGGCTATGCGCATATCAGCACGGCGCCGGGCAGCGGCGGCACCGCCAACCTGATCATCATGGCCGTGATGTGGGCCGTCATCGCCATGATCCTGATGCAGGTGCGGGAGAGCAGCGCGATCGTGCGACTTGCTGCGATGGCGGGGCTGATCTGGGCGAGCTTCCTGTTCCTCTTCACCTTCGCCGACCTGCTGACGCGCTGAGCGCCGGGCGTTCGGCGAGGGCGCCGGACCGCCTCAATGGCGCGGGATGCTCCCGACCAATTGGCGCTCGGCCAACGGCGCGACTGCACGGGGTCGAGCGACGATCACCATGTCTGCCGGCAGATAATCATGCTGACCCAGGTGGCCGGCCGCGCCGCGACAGATATAGACGCCGCCGCCCGCCTTCATCCGATGGAGGCAGTTTCGCACCGCATCGAGCTTGACGAGCGCGATCATGATCGCCTCGACTCGGTGCGTTTCCCTCTCCTGTGCCGGCGCATTGCTCGCTCCCGCTGCTAGCGCCCACCCGCTCGTCGGACGATAAACCCTGGGCAGTGCAACATGCCATGATCCTTGTTAATTCGCCAGCAATGTCCGGCAGGAACGGGCTCAACGATGCATTTGGTGGGGCCGGCGGGCATGGTCATGCCGATGCCGGATCGCCAGGCGAATCGCGCTTCAGACGCACAACGAGGGCCCGCGGCGTCATCGAAGCGTCACACGCGTAATAAAACCGACACACGCATGTAACTAATGCGTCACGCAAACCGCATCTGCCGGTCATCTGGGGCGTCTAGCCGCCTGTCGAGGTCGACAGGGGGAACCGAGTCGATCTGGGGCGCCCCAGCGCCATCGAAATGAACCGCGATCGAATCGGAGATTGTATGACCAGCTTGAAGCGTGTCGGGATGATCCTGCTCACCGGTACTGCCGTAGCCGCCCTGTCGGCCTGTGGTGCCGACGATATCGCGTCGCCCGGTAGCGGCGGCAACATCACAATCAACAACCCGGCGCCGACGCCGAGCCCCAGCCCGAGCCCGTCACCGACTCCGACGCCCGGCTCCGGCCTGATCACGCCCGCCTCGAGCTGCCCGGTCGGCACCAGCAAGGGCGACGGTTCTGCCAGCACGATCACCGGCCCGACCGGCGAATATCTGATCTGCTCGCTGCCCTCGCACGTCAGCTCGGACCTGACGCTGCCGTACGTTCAGGGCGTCGTCTATCGCCTCGGCGGCCGCGTCGACGTCGGCGCCGACCTCGGCCCGACGGCGACTTCCGGTGAGAAGGCCGTGACGCTGACGATCCAGCCGGGCGTCATCATCTTCGGCGAATCGGGTGCGTCGTGGCTCGCGATCAACCGCGGCAACAAGATCAACGCCGTCGGCACGGCCACCAAGCCGATCATCTTCACCAGCCGCGACAATGTGACCGGCGCCAACACCGACAGCTCGTCGGGCCAGTGGGGCGGCGTCGTGCTGCTCGGTCGCGGCCAGGTCACCGATTGCGAGAGCCCGTCGGCCACGCCCGGGACGACGGCTTGTGAACGCCAGACTGAAGGCGCGATCGACCCGTCGATCTACGGCGGCGCTGACAACACCGGCAGCAGCGGCGACCTGGAATATGTCCAGATCCGCTACTCGGGTTACGTCCTTTCGGCCGGCAGCGAGCTGCAGTCGCTGACCCCCGAGGCGGTCGGCAGCGCCACCGTCATTGACCATTACATGTCGTACAACAGCTCGGACGACGGTGCCGAGTTCTTCGGCGGCGCGCCCCACCTGAAGCATTACGTCGTGGTCGGTGACGAAGACGACGCCATCGACACCGACACCGGCACCAAGGCGCGCTTCCAGTACGCGCTGGTCGTGCAGCGTCAGGGCATCGGCGACGCGATCATCGAGGCCGATACGGACAACACCACGGCTTCGCAGACGCCGCGTCAGGACACCCGGATCTCGAACTTCACGTTCATCGATCGTTCGCCCAACGCGTCGTCGGACAAGGCGTCGATCCTGCTGCGTGGCCAGACCGACTATGCCCTGCTGAACGGTATTCTGGTCAGCCCGGACAACCCCTGCCTCCGCGTCAGCGACCCGCAGACGCTGGCTGCGGCGGGTTCGGCGACCGACGAGAATGGCCCGCCGGTGTTCCGCTCGATGGTGATGCAGTGCAGCTCGACGCCTTATGTCGGCAGCACGACCAACGGCACGGTGACTGCGGATCAGGTCAAGGCGGCATTCGGTGCCGGGTCGAACAACAACAGCGACACGTTCACGCCCTCGCTGGTCAGCACGATCATCGATGGCCCGAACGAACTCGCCGTGAAGGCAACCGATCCGACCACCTACGACAAGTTCTTCGACGCGGTGAACTACATCGGCGCCGTCAAGGACGCCAACGACACCTGGTACAAGGACTGGACCTGCAACAGCACGGCGGTCGACTTGGGTTCGAGCACCGGCGCCTGCACTTCGCTGCCGGTATACGCCAGCTGAACCGACGGGTGACGATGGGGGGTGGGGCGGCGCCTAGGCGGCGCCCCACCCTTGTTTGACTGTTTTCAAGGGGGTTTTGGTATGAAGAAGATGCTGCCGCTCGGTCGGCTGCTGCTGGCCACGACGGCGATCGTCACGCCCACCATGGCGTCGGCGCAGACCTCGGCGGGTACGTCCGCTGGTCAGTCGACCGCCGGAACGTCGGGTATCGAGGCGCCGCAGCCGCAGCCGGACGCGACGCTGCCGCAGACCTCCATGGAGCAGACCGGATCGCCGGCCGCAGATAGCGGCGTTCAGGAACAGGCGCCCGACGTATCGGTGCCGGGCGGCGGCATCGTCGTCACCGGGCGCCGTATCGTCAACATCGAACGATCGACCTCGCAAGTGCTGTCGGTGCTGTCGACGCAGGATATTGCCCGTACCGGCGAAGGCGACATTGCCGGCGCGCTGTCGCGCGTTACCGGCCTCAGCGTCGTCGGCAACGGCTATGTCTACGTCCGCGGCCTTGGCGACCGTTACTCGCTGGCACTGCTCAACGGCCTTCCGCTGCCGAGCCCCGAGCCGCTGAAGCGCGTCGTCCCGCTCGACATCTTCCCGACCAACGTGATCGCCTCGTCGATCGTGCAAAAGAGCTATTCGCCCAACTTCCCCGGCGAATTCGGCGGCGGCGTGATCAACCTCACCACCACGGCGGCGCCGGCCAAGCCGTTCCTGTCGATCGGCGGCAGCATCGGCGGCGACAGCTACACGACCGGCAACCTGGGCTACACCTATTACGGCAGCCCGACCGACTGGACCGGCTTTGACAACGGCCAGCGAAACGAGCCGCCGGCGCTGAAGCAGTTCCTGGCCAGCGGCAAGACGATCACACAGCTCTCGCTCAACGATCGCGAGACGCTCGGTTCCGAACTGGTGCTCGGCCGGCTCGACGTCGTGCAGCGCAACGACAACATCCCGGTCAATTGGGACGGCAACGTCACCGCCGGCACCACCTTCGATCTGGGCGGCTCCTCGCTCGGCCTGATCGCCACTGCCGGCTACTCGAACAAGTGGCGGACGCGCGAAACCACGAACCAGACCGCCAACACCCCCGATCTGTCGAGCCTGGCGAGTGACTATACGCGCGTCATCACCGACAACCATGTCGTGGTCGACGGTCTGCTCGGTGCGGCGCTGCAGTTCGGCGACAACAAGATCCGCTGGACCAACCTGTTCATCCGCGACACGCTGAAGGACACGCGCCTCGCGAAGGGCACGACCTTCTACGACGGCTACAAGCGGATCATTCAGGACACCGCCTGGTACGAGCGTCAGCTGATCGACTCGCAGCTGGTCGGCGAATTTCACTTCGGCGCCGTCGACCTCGATACCCGCCTCGGCTACGCCAATACGAAGCGCAACGCGCCGTATGAAACCGAGTTCGGCTATTCGCTGGTGCCCAGCGGTCCCTATGCGGGCAATTACGTCAACGTGCTCGACAACCAATCGGGCAGCGCGGCCGTTTCGTTCTCCAAGCTGAACGAGGATCAGTGGTCGGGCGGCATCGACATCACGATGCATGCTGCCGACAATCTCGCGCTGACCGCCGGTGCGGCCTACACCGACCAGCATCGTACCTCGAGCCGGCGTGAGTTCGACTTCTTCCTGCAGAACCGCACCGCGGACGGCTTCGGGTTCAATCTCGACAATCCCGGGCCGGTCTCGCTGTTGGGGCCGAACAACATCCTCGAGCCCAGCGTGATCCGCTATTTCGGCGTCGATGTCGCCGAGCCCACCCAGGGCTCCGCCGCGTTCGTGGCCAGCCTGCGCAACAACGCCGCCTATCTGCAGGGCGATTGGCACATCAACGACGCGTTGGAGCTCAACGCCGGCGCTCGCTATGAGCATGCGACCGAAGAGGTGGCGCCGGAGCAGGTCTTCGCCCAACCGATCAGCTCGACTGCTTCCAACCGGTTGAACCGCGACTATGTGCTGCCGTCGGCGACGCTGACCTGGTCGGTCGCGTCGGACATGCAGCTGCGCTTCAGCGGGTCGAAGACCATTGCCCGGCCGCAGTTCCGTGAACTGCTCTACCAGCGGTATTACGATCCCGAGACGAACCGTAACTATTACGGCAACCCGTTCCTGGTCGACAGCCAGCTGTATAACGTCGAGGGCCGGTTTGAATGGTATTTCGCGCCCGACCAGCATCTGTCGGTGGCGGCGTTCGCCAAGCGGATCGATCATCCGATCGAGCAATATCTCTATACAGACGGCAACAACTATTTCTCCAGCTTCGCCAATGCGCCGCGTGCCAAGCTCTATGGTGCCGAGGCCGAACTGCAGAAATATTTCGACCTGTCTTCGATGGGCGGGCTGTTCGGCTCGCGACGCGCGGTGGTCATCGCCAATTACACCTACACGCAGTCGCGCGTTCAGGTCGGCCCCAACGACACCACGTTTAACAACCTTGGACAGCAGATCGCGACGACCGACCTGTTCCAGGACGGCCGCCCGCTCACCGGCCAGTCGGACCACGTCGCGAACCTGCAGCTCGGGCTGGAACAGAAGGACCATCTGTCGCAGCAGACCTTCATCCTGTCCTACCAGAGCAAGCGCCTGACCGACCGCGGTCCTTACCCGCAGCCGGACGTCTACGAATATCCCGGCTTCGACCTCGACTTCGTGGCGCGCCAGGGGGTCACCATCGGCGGCATCGATTTCGAGCTGAAGGTCGATATCCGCAACATTACCGGCACCAAGTACAAGGAGTACCAGGAAAGCGGACCGAACCGCGTCTACTGGAACCAATACGATGTCGGCACCAGCGGATCGATCGGGCTCAGCCTGAAGATCTGATCGACGGCGTCAGAACGGCGAAGCCCCGGCCGTGCGAGATCGGCCGGGGCTTCGCGTCATGCAGAGGATCGATCGCCCAGGCGCGATGCGTCGGCGATCAACCCCAGGGCTTCTCCCGGAACCACTTGGTGATGACATATTTGGTGCCCGCGCGAACCTTCATGCCGTGATGGATGGTCGACGGATTGGGCGTGCCGTTGGCGCGCAGGTTGTTCCAGGCCAGCAGCTTGCCGGTCTCCGGCTTGACGATCTTGTCGACCGCCTTGAAGCGGGTGGCGCCGCCGGCTTCGGGCTCGTTGAGGTAGATCATCGCCGTCCACGTCCGGTTGCCGGCGACCGAGCAATAGCGGCTGAAATCGGCGCCGTTCGGCTCGAAATAATCGGTGTGCGCCTTGAACTCCTGCCCGACGGCGTAGCGTTGGCCCTGGATCGGCTCGCCGAACGCGGGGTCGAGCCCGGTGAAGGCGGCGATCCGATCCTCGACCGCGGCGACGATTGGATCGCTGTTGTCGAGATCGCAGGTCTCGCTGGTGCGGAACGCCGCGTCGCCGTTATAGTCGGAGACGGTGGAGGGGCGGCGGTTGGTGTCGATCCGCTCGATCAGTGCGGCGCACAGTGCCTCGTCGAGGAATTCGCGCCGCAGGAACAGCGTCAGCTTCGCGCTCGGCACTTTCTGAACGCCGGATTGCGACAGGATATGCTCGACGACGGGCTCGGACGGATAGCCCGATCCGAAGGTCACGGTGGGCGCGGTGAAGGGGAGGCTGGCCATCCCGCCATGTTGCCAAAATCGACGGAGCGACGCCAGCCTTCGACGCAGCGCGGGAACTCAAGTCTAATTTTGTTCACACGGCGTACCTCGCACTGTAACAGAAGCTGCCTAGCTGCGGGCGCGAGTGGGATTGGGTAGAACATGCGACTGGAGTTGAGCGGCCGCGCACGCGCGCTGGCGCGGCGCTTTCCGCGCGCGAACCTGTATACGGTCGGGGAATTGCTGCTGATCGCCGTGCTGGCCGTGCAATGTGCGCGGCTGGTATGGGTGATCGTCACGCCGGTCACGCCGCTGGGCGACTGGCGCCCGGCGCAGCCCGGCGGTTCGGGCGTGCCCGGCGCGGTGCTGCGCGGCTTCGATCCGTTCTTCCGCCTGTCGAACGGCGCCGCCAAGCCGGCGGCGATCACCGCGCTCAACCTCACCTTGTTCGGTGTGCGCGTCAACGAAGCGACCGGCGGCGGGTCGGCGATTATCGGCACGTCCGACGGCATGCAGCAGAGTTATGCAGTGGGCGACGAGATCATGCCGGGCACGACGCTGAAGTCGGTCGCGTTCGATCATGTCTCGATCGACCATGGCGGCGCGGTCGAGGACCTCTATATCGACCAGTCGCAGCCGGTGACGCCGGTGGCGGCGCCGTCCGGGGAGTCGCTGCCGACCGTTTCCACCACGCCCCATGTGACGGCGCAGGACCTCAGTTCGCGCGGCGTCTCGTTCGATCAGTTGAAGGCCGGCATCGGCTTCATCCCGCGAATCGATGGCGGCCGTGTGACCGGTCTGGTGCTAAGGCCGCAAGGTGATGGGCAGGTGTTCGCCAAGGCGGGCCTGCAACAGGGAGATGTCGCGACCGAGATCATGGGTCAGCCGGTGACCGGTGCCGACGATCTCGCGAAGGTTGCCGGCCGCCTCAAGAACGGCGGCATTCTGTCGCTGATGGTCGAGCGCGGCGGCAAGGTTGTTCCAATCGGTATTGATGTGACAGGTTCATGAGAAAAATCCTTCTGGTTCCGGCTCTGGCGCTCGCGCTGGCTGCGCCGGTGAGCGCACAGCTCTCGCTCAACGTGCGCGACGCCGACATCCGCGCGTTCATCGCCGACGCCGCCAAGGCGACGGGACGCACGTTCATCATCGACAGCCGGGTGAACGGCAAGGTGACGGTGGTCACCGATCACCCGCTGTCGAAATCGCAATATTTCGAGATTTTCCTCTCGACGCTGCGCGCCAACGGGCTGGTCGCGGTGCCGACCACGGGCGGGGCGTTCCGCATCCAGCCGGTCGACAACGCCGCGTCGCAGCCGACGCCGGTCGGCAGCCGCAGCGCCTCGCGCGACAGCTTCGTCACCGATATCGTCCGGCTGCGCCGCATCGATGCCGCGTCGGCCGTCAACACGGTGAAGCCGCTGGTCAGCCCGCAAGGCTCGGTCACCTCCAACGACGCCGACAACGCGCTGGTCATCGTCGATTTCGCCGATAACGTGCGGCGCATCCGGCAGGTGCTGGCCCGGATCGACACCGACAATGCCTCGACACGCGTGATCGCGCTCAAGAACGCCGGCGCGCGTGAGATTGCCACCGCGCTGCAGGGGCTGACGGGCTCGGGCGGCGGCGCCCAGGGCGGCGGCGGCGCCGCGGCCGGTGCCGGCGTGCAAGTCGTAGCGGTCGAAAGCTCCAACTCGGTCGTGCTGCGCGGCGATGCCGCAGCGGTCGCGCGGCTTGCCGATATCGCGCAGCAGCTCGATACCAAGGCCGAGCAGGGCACCCAGATCCGCGTGGTCTTCCTGCAGAACGCGGATGCCGCGCAGTTGCTGCCGGTGCTGCAGCAGCTGGTCGGCGAGCAGCCGACCGAGCCGACCGAGCAGAACGACCAGGTCGCTTCCTCCGGTTTCCTCAACGGTGAGGGCAATGGTTCGAGCGGCACCAGCGCATCCCAGGGCCTGAGCGCCGCACCGCCGCCGCCCCCCACCCCGACGCCGGCGACAGCCACCGGCACCAACGGGCAGACCAAGCCCGCGATCGTCGGTCAGGGCGGGCGTACCGCGGCAGTCGTGACGCGCTTCGCTGGCGCGAACGCCATCGTCATCGCCGCGCCGCCGGAAGTGCAGCGCCAGCTTGCCGAGGTGATACATCAGCTCGATACCCGCCGCCAGCAGGTGCAGGTCCAGGCGGTCGTTGCTGAAGTGTCGGACACGGCCGCGAAACAACTGGGCGTGCAATTCCTGCTCGGCAATCTCAAGGGCGGCGCCTTCGCGGCGACCAGTTATTCCACCTCGGCGCCCAACCTGCTGACCATTGCCGGCGCGATCGGCGCGCGGCAGCTCAATACGACGACGACCACGGTCAACGGCACCACCACCGTCACGCAGACCAACAACCCGATCAGCGACCAGCTGGCGCAATCGGCGATCAGCTCGATTCTCGGCACCAATGGCGGCTTCTTCGGCGGAGGCGCCCAGATCGGCAGCACCATCCTGGGCGGCATCATCAACGCGGTGAAGAGCGATACGCAGTCGAACCTGCTGCAGGCGCCGTCGGTGGTGATGCTCGACAACGTCGCGGCGCATCTGCTGGTCGGCCAGGAAATCCCGATCACCACCGGCAAGGCGCTGTCGAACAATTTCGACAATGCGTTCCAGACGATCCAGCGCGAGAATGTCGGCATCCAGCTCGACGTCAAGCCGCAGATCAATTCGAGCGGCACGATCAAGCTGTTCCTGCACCAGCAGGTCAGCTCGATCGCCGGCCCGGTGTCGAGCGACAATAGCGAGCTGATCCTCAACAAGCGCGAGGTGCAGACCACGCTGACCGTCGACGACGGCCAGATCGCGGTGATTGGCGGCCTGCTCGACGACAACGAGCGGCGCACGCTGCAGGCGATCCCGTTCCTCAGCGACATCCCGCTACTCGGGAACCTGTTCAAGTCGCATTCGCGCAGCCACGAGAAGACCAACCTGATGATCTTCATCCGGCCGACGATCCTGAAGACGGCGGACGATTCGCGGCGGCTTGCAGAGCGAAACTATGGCTATCTGCGCGCCGAACAGGGTATGATGAACCCCGACGAGGAGCCGACGATCGATCAGCTGGTGCGCGACTACATGGGCGCGTCGCCGCCGCTGCCGCCGGCGCCTGCGGCCGGCAACATCCACGACCCGCAGATCATGGTGCCGACGGTGCGCAGCTCGAGCGAAGTCATCAAGCCCGCGAGGGAGGTCGACCAATGAGGATCAGCCGCGGCGAGGCGGCGAAGATGCCGCCGATCGAGGTGCCGGTGGAGCTTGTCGACGAAACCCCTTTGCCGACGACGATGAGCAACGCGCTCATCGCCATCCCGTATCCGTTCGCCCGCCGCTTCGGCGTGGTGCTGGACGGCGGGACCGAGGATCATTTCACCGTCGCGATGCGCGAGGGCGGCGATCCCAAGGTGCTGCTGGAGCTTCGTCGGCACCTGGCGCGGCCGTTCGACGTGAGCTTCGTCGGGCCGGAGGCGTTCGACAAGCTACTGTCCGATCGTTACGCTATGGACGGGCAGGCGGCGGCGATGGCCGCGGGCACGCTGGGGCTGGACGGCGATCTCGATCTCTTGGCCGGCGATCTGCCGACCGCCGAGGATCTGCTCGATTCCGCCGACGATGCGCCGGCGATCCGCCTTATCAACGGCATCATCGCCGATGCTGCCCGCAACGGCGTGTCGGACATCCACGTCGAGCCGTATGAAACCGGCCTCGTCATCCGCATGCGCATCGACGGCGTGCTGCGCGAGACGCTGCGCATGCCCCCGCATGTCGCGCCGGTGGTGGTGAGCCGCATCAAGGTGATGGCGCGGCTCGACATTGCCGAGCGGCGCGTGCCCCAGGACGGGCGCATCGGCCTGACCTTGGGCGGCAAGCTGCTCGACGTGCGTGTTTCCACGCTGCCGAGCCGCGCCGGGGAGCGCGTGGTGCTGCGTATCCTGGACAAGGAAAATGCCGGAATCGAATTGAGCGAACTCGGCATGCCGGCCAAGGTCGACCAGGCGGTGCGCAGCGCGATCAACGAGCCGAATGGCATCGTGCTGGTCACCGGCCCGACCGGATCAGGCAAGACGACCACGCTCTACGCCGCGCTGCGGCTGCTGAACGACGGCAGCCGCAACATCCTGACGGTCGAGGACCCGGTCGAATATGCCGTCGAGGGTGTCGGCCAGACGCAGGTCAATCCGAAGGTCGGGCTGACCTTCGCGGCGGGCTTGCGCGCGATCCTGCGCCAGGATCCGGACGTGGTGATGGTCGGCGAAATCCGCGACCGCGAGACCGCCGAGATCGCGGTGCAGGCGTCGCTGACCGGCCATCTGGTGCTGTCCACCGTCCACACCAACGATTCGGTGGGTGCGATCACGCGCATGCGCGACATGAAGATCGAGCCGTTCCTGCTCGCCTCCACGCTGCGCGCGGTGATCGCGCAGCGGCTGGTCCGGCGGCTGTGCCCAAATTGCCGGCGGCCGGTGCAGGCGTCGGGATCGGTATCGGCGCTGCTCGGCTTCGATCCCGGCACGGTGGTATACGAAGCGGTCGGCTGTTCGGAGTGCAAGGGCACCGGGTTCAAGGGCCGCATCGGCGTGTTCGAGGCGATCCGCATCGACGACACCATCCGCCGCCTGATCAACGACGGCGGCGACGAGGCGATCATCGCCCGTCACGCGTTCGTCAACGCGCACAATCTGGGCGCCGCGGCGCGCCAGATGGTGCGCGACGGCCTCACCACGCCCGAAGAAGCGGTGCGGGTGTCGCGCAGCGAGATGGCCGAGGTCGATGGTTGATGCGCGCCTCCACCATTCGTGTCGACCGACGTCGAGACACGGTTGCGAGCGCAGTGCTGGCGCTTCTCGACTACGCTCGCCGCGAACGGTGCTGGAGCGTGGGCCGGCGTTAGGGGCCGGGACGGCTGGTCGTGGCTGATTTCGACTTTCTCGCGATCGACACGCGCGGGCATGAGAAGCGCGGGCAGATCGCCGCGGAGTCGCTCGGCGATGCGCGCGCCAAGCTCGATGCGCGCCGGCTCTATATCGTCAGGATCGAGCCGGGATCCGGCGCACCGGCGAAGGGCAAGCCGCTGCTGTCGATGCCGGCGCTCGTACGGCGGCGGATGACCGGCAAGCAGCTGACGCTGTTCACCCGGCAGCTCGCGACGCTCAACCGCGTCAGCCCGCTCGAGGAATCGCTGCGCACGATCACCCGCCAGACCGAGCAGGACCAGGTGCGTGAGATCGTCAGCGCAGTGCACGCCGGCGTCGTCGAGGGGCGGCGCCTGTCGGAAGCGATGGGGCGGGAGCCGAAGAGCTTCCCGCCGCTCTATCGCGCGATGGTTTCGGCGGGCGAGACCTCGGGCACGCTGCCGACGATCCTCGACCGGTTGTCGACGTTGCTCGAACGTCAGGCGGAAATCCGCGGCAAACTGACCACCACCATGGCCTATCCCACCGTGCTGGCGGTGGTGGCGATGGGGGTCGTCGCTGCGCTGATGATCTTCGTTGTGCCGCAGGTGGTGCAGCAGTTCGACACCGTCGGCCAGACGCTGCCGCTGCTCACGCGCATCGTTATGGCGATCTCCTATTTTCTGGCGCATTACTGGTGGCTGCTGGTGCTGATCTTGGTCGGCTTGGCCGCGATCGCCTGGCGTGCGCTGAAGGAGCCGCCGATCCGGCTGGCGTTCGACAGCTGGTTGCTGCGCCTGCCGCTGGTCGGCCGCCTGTTACGCGATCTGCACGCCGCGCGCATGGCGCGGACGCTGTCGACCATGGTGGCGAGCCGGCTGCCGTTGCTCGAAGGGCTGGCGTTGACCGCCGGCACGATCAAGAACGCGCGGCTGAAGATCGCCACCGACGAGATCGTCGAGGCGATCCGCGGCGGCGGCAGCCTGTCGACGGCGATGCGGCGCAGCGAAGTTTTCCCGCCGCTGCTCGTCTATCTCGCCGCATCGGGCGAGGCGGCGGGGCGGCTCGACGAGATGCTCGAACGCGCCGCCGACTATCTCGAACGCGAGTTCGACCGTTTCACCGCCACCGCGCTGTCGTTGCTGGAGCCGGTGATCATCGTCCTGATGGGCGGCATCGTCGCGACGATCGTGCTGTCCATCCTGCTTCCCATCCTCCAGCTCGAGACGCTGGCCGGCCAATGAGGTTCATTTGATGATTCGTCTTTCCCTTCGTCGTCGTCGCGGCAGCGACGGCACCGCGCTCCGCAGGGCGCTGCGCCGCTTCCGCAGCACCCGGGGCGCGCCCGTCCGTCGCAGCGACGAGGACGGCTTCACCTTGGTCGAGCTGATGGTGGTGATCGTCATCATCGGCCTGCTCGCCGCGATCGTCGCGTTTAACGTCATGCCGATGGGCGACAAGGCGCGCGTGACCAAGGCCAAGAGCGACATCTCGACGATCGAGCAGGCGCTCGAAATGTACAAGCTGCAGAACATGCACTACCCGACGACGTCGGAAGGGCTGCAGGCGCTGGTCAAGGCGCCGGCGTCGGCCGATGCGTCGAGCTACCAGGCTGGCGGCTATATCAAGAAGCTGCCGAACGACCCCTGGGGCAATCCCTATCAATATGCGTCCCCCGGCCAGCACAGCGAGGCTGATGTCTGGAGCAACGGCGCGGACGGCAAGCCCGGCGGCGAGGGGATCGATGCCGATATCGGCAGCTGGCAATAACCGGCCCGCTCGCGGCGAGCGCGGCTTCACGCTGATCGAGCTGATGGTCGTCATCACCATCATCGGCCTGGCGAGCGCTGCGGTCGTTCTGGCGCTGCCCGATCCGCGCGGACGGCTGGCCGACCAGGCGGCGGGCTTCGCGGCAAAGGTACGCGTGGCGCACCAGGCGGCGATTCTCAACGCGCGCACTACCAGCGTGTGGATCGCCTCCGGTGGCTATGGCTTCGAGGCTCATGTCGGCAAGGGGTGGCAACCGATCCCCGAACCGGGCCTTCGCGTCACGCAATGGGGTGCAGGTACCCGGCCGGTGCTGAGCACCGGCGACCGCCAGCGCGTGGTGTTCGATTCGACGGGGCTCGCCGATCGCCCGCTCGACCTGCGCCTAGTTCGGGGTGACGCGACGGCGACCGTGCATATCGGCGCCAATGGCGAGGTGCGGGTCGGTGGCTAGGCCGGCTCCGCCCTTCGGCCGCCGTTCTGATGCCGGCTTCACGCTGATCGAGATGATGGTGGCGCTCGCGGTGTTCAGCCTGGCCGCCATGGCGCTGATCCGGCTGGAAGGCGCGACAATCCGCTCGACCGGCATCCTGGACGAGACGCTGGTCGCCAACATGGTGGCGCGCAACGTCGCGGTCGAATCACTGACCGACGCCCAGCCGCCGACGATGGGCACGACGACCGGCACCGAAGCCAATGGTGGCCGCGACTGGAGCTGGATGCGCACGACGACGGCGCTGGGCGACGCCGGTGCGATGCGCATCGACATCGCGGTTGCCGGTCGCGGTGGACGACCGATCGCACACCTGATGGTCGTGCGACCGGGCGGAGGCCCGGCATGATGCGACGGCACGCCACCGCGGGCTTCACCCTGGTCGAGATGATGATCTCGCTGCTGATCTTTGCGCTGCTCGCTGCAGCGGGCGTCGGGCTGCTGGCGTTCAGCGTGCGCGCGCAGGGCGCGACCGACGACAGGCTGGGTGACATCGCCCAGTTGAACCAGCTCGGCTCGGCGCTCGCGGCCGATCTTGCCCAGGCGCAGAATCGTCCGACGCGCGACGAAAGCGGCAATCGCCTGCCGCCGTTCACCGGCGCCAGCGGATCGGACCAGGCGCCGATGCTGCGGCTGGTGCGGGCGGGCTGGACGAATGTCGATTCCGATCCGCGGCCGAGCGAGCAGAAGGTGGAGTACCGGCTCGACAACGGCGTGCTCGAGCGTGTCGCCTACCCGATGGTCGACGGCACCCGGTCCGGGCCGGCGGCGGCGATCGTCAGCGGCGTCGAGAGGGTCGCGCTGCGTTACCGCTTCGGCGGGGCATGGAGCGACCGATGGGACAGCACGCCGCAGCACCCCTTGCCCGATGCGCTGGAACTGACGCTGGCGCGTGCCCACGGCGCCACCTATCGCGAGCTGTTCCTGGTCGGCACCGGCTACCGCCCCCATGTTGCGCCGGGGGGCGGCAATGCGGGTTAGGGCAAGTGAACGCGGCGCGGCGCTGCTGACGGTGCTGCTCCTCGTGGCGGTGATCTCCGTCCTCGCGGCGAGCGCGCTGGAGAAGCTGCGCCTGTCGACGCGGCTGGCCGAGAACGGCACGGCGGTCGAACAGGCGCGCGCCTTCGCCTATGCCGCCGAAACGGTGGCGGTGATCCGGGTCAACACCCTGCTATCGATCAACGCCGCCAAAACCACGCTGCAGGGCGATTGGGCGGGGCACCCTTATGCGCTGCCGGTGCCCGGCGGCACGGCGACGTTGACCGTCAACGACGGCGGCAATTGCTTCAACCTCAACGCGCTGGTCGATGAAACGGTGCCCGGCACCTATGTCGCCGCGCAGGAGCGTGTGCAGGAATTCGTGCGGCTGATGAAGCTGCTCGGCATCCCCGGCCAGGTCGCCGATGGCGTCGCCCAGGCGAGTGCCGACTGGATCGACAGCGACGACCAGCCGCTGCCGTTGGGTGCGGAGGACACCGCCTATCTCGGCAAGGACAATCCTTATCGGACGGCCAACACGCTGATGACCGATCCCAGCGAGCTGCGCGCGGTCGCCGGCGTCACGCCGGAACTCTACGACCAGTTGCGCCCCTGGGTCTGCGCGCTGCCGACCACCAAGATGACGATCAATGCCAACACCCTGCAGCCGGAGCAGGCACCGCTGTTCGCGATGCTGTTCCCCGATGGCGTGATGGATGCCGGCCGCGCCCGCGCGCTGATCCAAAAGCGGCCGATGGAGGGGTATGACAGCACCAGCGACTTCTGGAACCAGGCCTCGCTGGATGGCGGCAAGACTGCCCTACAGGCGCAAAAGGACCAAGTGGTGCTGACCACCTACTGGTTTAGGATGACGATCGACGTTACCGCCGATGGCGTGCAACTGACGCAAACCGACCTGATCGACGCCACGCGCGGCCATGCGCAGATCGTCTCTCGCGCCTGGGAAGACGCGGCATGAGCGAGACGATGCTGGTGTTCCTGCCGCCGCGGGACGACGCGCCGTTCCGCTGGTTGCGCATCGCCGAGGAGGCGATTGTCGAGCGCGGCGAGGGGCTGCCGCCGCCGACGCCCTTGGACGCCGAGCTGCGGCGGATGGTGGCGGTGGCGCCCGCCGACGCCGTAACGCTGCACTGGGCGGAGCTGCCCGACCGCTCCACCGCACAGGCCGCTGCGGCGGCAAGGCTGGCGGTGGCCGAGGTGACCGCGGCGCCGCTCGCCGACCTCCATGTCGCCGTGGGCCGCGAACCGCGTCTCGACGAGCGGCCGATCGGCGTCGTCGGCATCGGCCGGATGCAGGCATGGCTGTTGGCGCTGGCCTCCGCCGCGATCGACCCCGACGCGATCGTCCCGGCCGCATTGCTACTGCCGCGGCCCGAGGAGGGCTATGTCCGTGCCGAAGTCGGCGGGCAGGGCGTCGTGCGCGGGACGGGCGCGGGATTTGCCGACGAGCCGGGGCTGACCGAACTGGTGATCGGCGACGCACCGTTCGACGCGCTGGGGACGGACGCCGTCGACGCCGCAATCGTGGCGGCGGCGCAGGCCCCCGTGCTCAATCTGCGTCAGGGACCGTTCGCCAAGCGGCGACGTCGGGCGATCGACTGGGCGCTGGTCAAACGGCTCACGGCGTTGGCTGCCGCGATCATCCTGGTGACGCTGCTGATCAGCGTATTCCGCATCATCCGCACCGATGTCACGGCCTCCGGCATCGACGCCCGGGCGGAGATGATCGCGCGGCAGGGTCTGCCCGCCGGCGCGACGGTTACCGATCCCGAGCGGCAGCTTGGCGAGCGGCTCGCCGGCATTCGCGGCGGCGGACTAGGCTTCGCGCGCACCGCCTCGGCCGTGTTCGACGCGGTGCAGGCGGTGCCCGGCACCGAGCTTACCGCGCTCACCTTCGATGAGACGGGCGCGCTTAAGGCAACGGTGACCGCGCAGGGCGAGGCGGCGGCCAACGACCTGAAGCATCGGATCGAGGCGATGGGCTTCACCGTCGACGCCTCGACCTTCACGCAGAATGCAGGGCAGGTCTCCGGCGACCTGACGGTGAGGCCATGATTGCGGCGTTGAGGACCTGGTTCAACGGGCGCAGCGTGCGCGAGCGGCGGATGCTGCTGGCGATGGTCGCGATGATCGTGCTGACGCTGATCTGGTTCGGCATCTTCCTGCCGATCAGCGACGGCCTGTCCTCGTCGCGCGCGCGGCTCAACGATGCGGTGACGCGGCTCGCCGCGGCCGAGGCGGAGATCGATACGCTGCACGCGCTGCAACAGAACCGCCCGGCGCCGATCCCCGGCTCGCTCGACGATTATGTGCGGCAGAGCGCGAGCGATGCCGGTTTCGCGCTGTCCGACGTCAATCTGCAGAGCGACGGCCGCGTGCGGATCGCGGTGCCGACGGCGCGGCCGGGTGCCTTGTTCACCTGGATCGCCGATCTCGACGCTGCCGGGGTGATCGTGACCTCGATCCAGGTCAGCAACAATGGCGACCAGACGGTATCGGCACAGATGACGCTGATGAAGAGGGGCACATGAGGCGGATCAGGCTCAGGACTGCACCCACCGTGCTGTTCGGCGCAATGTTCGTGCTGGCGCTGATCGTCTGTCTGCCGATGCGACTGGTGCTCGGCTGGATCGGGCTCGGCGAGACGGGGCTGACCGCGCGGCAGGTGCAGGGCAGCCTGTGGTTCGGCGAGTTGAAGGAGGCGCGCGCCGCCGGTTTCGATCTCGGCGACCTGTCGGCAGGCGTGGCGCCGGCGCCGCTGTTGCTCGGCCGGGCCCGAGTCGATCTTGCCGGGCGCGGTATCGGGCCGCTGAAGGGCGCGGTGACGCTGTCGCGGCACAGCGCGGGCGTCGACGACCTCAGCGCCGCGGTCGTTGGCGGCGGTGCTTTCGCGCCGCTGCCGGTCAGTTCGCTCAACCTCGACGACGTCACCGCCCGGTTCAAGGACGGGGCATGCGATCATGCCGAGGGCAGGGTGCGCATGACGCTGGGCGGCGAAATCGGTGGCGTCGCGCTGCCGCAGGCGATGGCCGGCACCGCCCGGTGCGACGGGGAATCGCTGCTGCTGCCGCTGGCCAGTGCGGCGGGGACGGAGAGCCTCGACATCCGACTGCGGCAGGACGGCAGCTACACTGCCGCCATGTCGATGCGCACCGGCGATCCGCAGCTTGCGACCAAATTGCAGCTCGCGGGCTTCCAGCTTTCGGCGAATGGCTATACGCTTTCGATCACCGGCAGGATGTGACAGGCTTGACGGTAGGCCGTTGCCCCCGCTAGGGGCCGGCGCATTGCGGCGATCGTAGCTCAGTTGGTTAGAGCATCGGTTTGTGGTACCGAGGGTCGCGGGTTCAAGTCCCGTCGATCGCCCCATTTCCTGTTTACCAACCCCGGGAAATTTCATGATCACCGGCTGGGGCTTCCCCGACTTCGACGCCCATGAGGGCGTGCACCTGTTCACCGATCCCGATTCGGGGCTCAGCGCGGTGATCGCCGTGCACTCGACGAAGCTCGGACCGGCGGCCGGTGGGGTGCGCTTCTGGCATTATGCCACCAGCGACGCGGCGATCACCGACGCGCTGCGCCTGTCGCGGGGGATGAGCTTCAAGAACGCCATGGCCGGGCTCGATCTGGGCGGCGGCAAGGGCGTGGTGCTGGCCGACAAGCCGGGCGCAACGATCAGCCACGCACAGCTGCAGGCGTTCGGCCGCGCGGTCGAATCGCTCGGCGGCCGCTACGTGACCGCCGAGGATGTCGGCATGTCCGAGGATCGCATGAAGGTGATCGCCGGCGAGACGAAATACGTCTCGGGCCTGCCGGTGGCCAGCGGTGCCGCCGGCGGTGATCCGGGGCCGTACACGGCGCACGGCGTCTATCTGGGCGTGAAGGCCGCGGCGAAGCGCGGGCTCGGCACCGACGAGATGAAGGGCGTGCATGTCGCGATCCAGGGCGTCGGTTCGGTCGGCGGTGGTCTCGCCCGCCTGCTGGCGAAGGACGGTGCGCGGCTGACGCTGGCCGACGTCAACGCCGACAAGGCGAAGACGCTGGCCGACGAACTCGGTGCCGAGACGGCGGCGGCCGACGCCATCCTGACGATTGAGGCCGATCTGGTGAGCCCCAATGCGCTGGGCGCGATCCTGACCGAACGCTCGATCGAGCAGCTGAAGGCCAAGGTGATCGCCGGCGGCGCGAACAACCAGCTCGCCACGCGCGAGGACGGTGGCCGCCTGCACGAGCGCGGCATCACCTATGCCCCCGATTACGTGATCAACGCCGGCGGCATCATCAACGTCGGGCTGGAATATCTCGGCCATGGCGACGAGGCCGAGGTGATGGCGCGCATCGCCCGCATTCCCGATCGCCTGAACGAGGTGTGGGATGAGAGCGCGCGCACCGGCCGGCCCGCGTCGGAAGTCGCCGATACGATCGCGCAGCGGCTGATCGGCCGCGCCTGATCCGGGTGGCCGCGCCGGAATTGTTCCGGCTCAGAGCGCGCCGATATCCTCGGTCGTTTGATGCGCCGTGGCCGGATCCCGGCACAAGTCCGGCCTGACGGATGGACGCACCACCGTCAGGTCCGCGACGGGCCTCGTGCGCGCTCATCGCCCTCGATCGCCGGCGTGATAAAAACGCCTTGGCCGCTGGATTTGCGCCGGCGCGTGCCTTAGTCACGTCGCCGTGCCCGCACTTCACGCCCTCGCCAATCCGGCCCGGTTCCTCAGGATCGCACGTCCCTTGACGCCGGTGCTGTTCTGGCTCGGGCTGGGGCTTGCCGCGTTCGGCGGCTGGGCGGGCCTGACGCAGACGCCGCCCGACTATCTGCAAGGCGACGCGGTGCGCATCCTCTACATCCATGTGCCGACCGCGTGGCTGGGGATGGCGGGATGGAGCGGGGTTGCCGTCGCAAGCCTCACCTATCTCGTCTGGCGCCACCCGTTGTCCCGCGTCGCGGGCGAGGCGATCGCGTTGCCCGGCGCGGTGTTCGCAGGGCTCTGTCTTGTGACCGGTTCAATTTGGGGCAGGCCGACCTGGGGCACCTGGTGGCAATGGGACGGCCGGCTGACATCGATGTTGCTGCTGTTCTTCGTGTATCTCGCCTATCTGGCGCTGGTCCGCGCCGACCGGGATCGCGATGGGGACGGCCGCATCCCCGCGATCTTCGGCATCGCCGGCACGGTGCTATTGCCGATCATCCGCTATTCGGTGGTGTGGTGGAACACGCTGCACCAGGGCCAGAGCATCGGCCTGACCAGCTCGACCATCGCTATGTCGCTGATGTGGCCCCTGTTCTTCACGCTTGCGGGCTTCACCTTGCTGTTCGCCAGCATCGTCCTGATGCGCATGCGTGCCTTGCTCGCATTCGCCAAGGCCGAGGCGCGGTTGCGGCGGAAGGCGGCGCCGTGACGCTCGACCCCTGGCCGTTCGTGATCGCCGCCTACGCCGTCGTGACGATTGCGGTGGCGGTGCTGTCGGCGCTGTCGTGGCGGTCGATGCGCCGCGCCGAAGCCGCGGTGGAGGCAAGTCGGCGCGCATGAAGGCGAAGCACCAGCGATTGACGCTTGCGCTGCTCGCGCTGGCTGCGGTGATCGGCGCCGGCGTTCTGGCGCTATCGGGGTTGAAGGATCAGGCGTCGTTCTTCTACGCGCCGTCCGATGTCGCGCGCGAGGGGCTGCCGCTCGGCCGCGAGGTCCGGCTGGGCGGCATGGTCGAGGCGGGATCGGTCAAGCACCTCGCCGACGGCGTCTCGATCCGTTTCGTGGTGACCGACGGCCAGGCCAGCGTGCCGGTGACGTTCAGCGGCATCGTGCCCGACCTGTTCCGGGAGAAATCGGGCGTGGTCGCCGAGGGGCATTTCCGGCGTGACGGCAGTTTCGTCGCCACCAACCTGCTTGCCAAGCACGACGCCAATTACAAGCCGCCCGAACTTGCGGGTGCGATGCACAAGACGGAGAGCCTCGACCAGTGATCGCCGAGGCAGGCCTTGCCGCTTTATGGTTCGCGGCAGCGCTTGCGCTGCTGCAGGTGGTGTTGACCGCGCTCGGCCTGTGGCGCGCGCGCCGCGTTGCCGCGGGCGATGCGGTGATGGAGGGCGTTGCCGTCGAAGATCGCGCGGACGTCGCGGCGACGCGGATGGCCGGCGGTATTCTGTCCGCCGTGCGCCCGATCGCGGTGGTGCAGGGTGTGCTGGTCGTGCTGGCGATGCTGCTGCTGATCGCGGTGTTCGTGCAGACGGACACCTCGGTACGGTTGGTCGTCGAGGATTCGAGCGCGGCCAAGCCGCTAATCTACAAGATCGCCGGCGCCTGGGGGAACCACGAAGGCTCGATGCTGCTGTGGGTGACGATCCTGGGGCTCGCCGGCGCCGCGGTGGCCTTGTTCGAGCGGCGGCTCGAGACGCGTACGCTGGTCGGCACGCTGGGCGCGCAGGCGGCGATCGCACTCGGCTTCTATGCCTTTCTGCTGTTCTCCTCCAATCCGTTCGCGCGGCTGGCCGCGCCGCCAGCGGATGGGGAGGGGCTCAACCCGCTGTTGCAGGACCCCGGGCTCGCCTTCCATCCGCCGACGCTCTACGTCGGCTATGTCGGCATTTCCGTGGCCTTCTCCTTCGCCGTCGGCGCGATGCTGACGCGCGACGTCGGGCCGGCGTTCGCCCGTGCGATGCGGCCTTGGGTGCTGGGCGCGTGGATCTTCCTCACCGTCGGCATCACGGCGGGCAGCTATTGGGCCTATTACGAACTCGGCTGGGGGGGCTGGTGGTTCTGGGACCCGGTCGAGAACGCCTCGCTGATGCCGTGGCTGGCGGCGACCGCGTTGCTGCATTCGGTGACCGTGCTGGCAACGCGTGACGGGCTGCGCGCCTGGACCATCATGCTGGCGGTGGTCGCCTTCTCGATGTCGATGATCGGTACCTTCCTGGTCCGGTCGGGCATCCTGACCAGCGTCCATGCCTTCGCCGTCGATCCCCGACGCGGCATGTTCATCCTGGTGCTGCTGGTTATCTATATCGGCGGTGCACTGGCGCTGTTCGGCGCGCGGGTCGGCACCATCCGGCAGGGTAACACCTTCGAGCCGGTCAGCCGCGAGGGCGCGCTGGTGGTCAACAACCTGCTGCTCTCGGTGATCCTCGGCATCGTCCTGATCGGGACGCTGTACCCGCTGGTGGCGGCGGCGTTCGGCACCAAGCTGTCGGTCGGCCATCCGTTCTTCGACTCGACCGCCGGACCGATCGCGCTGGTGCTGGTCGCGGTGATGGCGCTGGGGCCGTTGCTGCGCTGGCGGCGGGACGACGCGCGCGCCGGGCTGCGGCGGATCGCGGTGCCGGCTGGCGTGACGCTGGTCGCGCTGTTCGCGCTGCTGCTGTTGGGACACAACATTCACCTGCTGCCGCTGCTCGGCCTGGCGCTCGCCGCGGGTGTCGCGGTGGCGAGCGTGGCGCCGCTCTGGGGGCGCAAGCTCCTGCGCACGCCGCTGTTCACCTATGGCATGGTGGTGGCGCATCTCGGCATCGCGGTCAGCCTGGCCGGCATGGCGTCGGAAAGCGCGTTCAACCAGGAGACGCTGGTGGCGACGCGCATCGGCGAGGTGCAGCATGTCGGGCCCTATTCGGTCACGCTGAAGGGCGTTCGGCCCCTCGTCGGCGTCAACTGGTCGGCGATCGAGGGCGTGCTGGAGGTCAGGCGTGGTGGCGGCGCGGCGCATATCCTGCTGCCGCAGTCGCGCTTCTTCTCGACCCCGCCGCAGACCACCAATGAATCGGCGATCAGGACGGCGGTGGACGGCCAGCTCTACACGGTGCTCGGCGATCAGGACGACAGCGGGCGCTGGCAGCTGCGGCTGTGGTGGAAGCCGTTCGTGACGCTGATCTGGCTCGGCGGCGCGTTGGTCGCGATCGGCGGCGCGCTGTCGCTGCTCGGCCGTGTCCTGCGCGAACGCCGCGCCGGTCGGCGAGAGGAGGCGGCATGAAGCGACCGCTGCTGTGGCTGCCGCTCGCCGGCTTCGTGCTGCTGTGCGTGATCGTGGCGATCGGGCTCAGTCGGCCCGACGACCACCTGGTCCATTCGCAAATGGTCGGCAAGCCGCTGCCGCAGTTCGACCTGCCGCCGATCGTCAAGGATCGGCCCGGGCTCGACACCGGCACGCTCGCCGACGGCAAGCCGCGGCTGGTCAACGTGTTCGCCAGCTGGTGCGTGCCCTGCATGGCCGAGGCGCCGCAACTGGCTGCGCTTCAGCGGCAGGGCGTGGAGATCGACGCCGTCGCGGTGCGCGACACGCCGCAAGACGTGGCAGCGTTCCTGCAGCGCTTCGGCGATCCCTATGCGCGGATCGGCGACGATCGACAGAGCGCATTCCAGCTCGCGCTGGGCTCGTCTGGCGTGCCGGAGACCTATGTCCTCGACGGCAAGGGCCGCATTGTCGAGCAGCATATCGGCGACGTCCGTGCCGAGGATGTGCCGGAATTGCTGGCCGCTTTGAGGAAAGCGGAATGAAGCGGCTTGCGATCCTCGCCCTGCTCGTCGCGATGCCGGCGCTGGCCGATACGCCGCTGCCGCCGGCGCGGCTCGCCGATACGCAGTTGCCCGACCCTCACCAGGAGGCGCAAGCCGAGGCCCTGATGCAGACCCTGCGCTGCGTCGTCTGCCAGGGCCAGTCGATCGCGCAGAGCGACGCCGACATGGCCGGGCAGATGCGCGCGATGGTGCGCGAACGCATCGCCCGCGGTGAGAAGCCCAAGGCGATCCGGCAATGGCTGATCGATCGCTATGGCGATTATGTGAGCTATGATCCGCCGTGGAGCGCTGTCACCGCGCCGCTTTGGCTGGCGCCGCTGGTGCTGCTCGCGCTCGGCGCGTGGATCGCGCGGGGGAGCTTCAAGCGTCGGAAGCGGGGGCAGGGCTGATGGGCTGGCTTATGATGGCCGTGATCGGCATCGCCGCCGCCGGGCTGCTGCTGGCGCTGGGCGTCGGGCGCGGCATGTGGACCGTCGTCGGCGCCGCGCTGATGGTCGGCGCGATCGGCTATGCGCTGCAAGGGAGCCCGACGCTGCCCGATCATCCGGTGCGCGCGGACGCCGGCGGGGTGGAGGTCGATCCCGGCATCATCGATCTGCGCGGAGCGATGTTCGGTCGCTACGGGACCGATGCCATGTATCTCACCACGTCGGACGGGTTGCAGCGCGCCGGCGAGACGCAAGCGGCGGCCCGGCTGCTGCTGGGCGGCATCCACCATACCGGCGGCGATGCGGAGTTGTGGACCGAGCTCGGCACGGTGATCGCGACGCATGACCAGGGCTATGTCTCGGCGGCTGCGCGGCTCGCGTTCCGGCGCGCCGCGCAGCTGGCGCCGGATAGCCCGGGACCACCGTTCTTCGAAGGCCTCGCCTATGTCCGCGGCGGCGATTTCGCGCATGCCCTTCCGCTGTGGCAGAAGGCATTGGCGCTGACGCCCCAGGACGCGGACTATCGTGCCGACATCGCGGTGCGGCTCGATCTGCTCGATCGTTACATGGCGATGATGCAGCAGGAGCCGGGCGCGGCGCCGCAGTGAGGCGCCGAGTGCCACACCCCTCAGGTCTTGTTCACAGTCTAGCGGCTTGAAACGGAGGGCCGAATAACGGTGCTGCGATGTCAAGCGGCGCCACACAGGCGTTCATCGACTCGGCGCCCCAGCCTTATCGCGATGAAGCCCCGCGCCCCGTCTTCGCCTGCAACTCGTCGATCCGTTCGGACGCATGTGCTTTCGTCAGCGTGTCGTCGAATGGTTCGCCAGCTTCCTCGCTCAACGTCTTGAGATAGGAAGCCTGGGCGCCGGTCATCGGCTCGTCGCCGGTGGTCCAGTCTTCCGGATCCTTCTCGGCGTTGGAGAACGGCTGGCTTTTGGGGTGGCTATGGTCGGTCATCGCATCAACCTTGTTGGGTTTGGGTACGATGACGAACGGGTTCGTTCCTTATCTGTTCCGCGCGATCGAGACCCGGCGCTCCCCCGAGGAGTGGGGGGATGGGGAGCGCCGGGCCGCCAGTTCTCAGGACCAGGCGTCGAACGGCATGCCGAAAGCTTCGGCGACCGCTGGGTGGCGGATCTTGCCGTTGGACACGTTGAGACCGTTGGCGAGGTGCTTGTCGGCGCGCATTGCCGCCTCGGCACCCACGTTGGCGAGCTTCACCGCAAAGGGCAGCGTCGCGTTGTTGAGGGCGAAGGCCGAGGTGCGCGCCACCGCGCCCGGCATGTTGGCGACGCAATAGTGGGTCACGCCGTCGACTTCATAGACCGGATCGTCATGCGTGGTGGCATGGCTGGTCTCGAAACAGCCGCCCTGGTCGATCGCGATGTCGACGAGGACGGAGCCGCGCTTCATCGTCTTGAGCATGTCGCGGGTGACCAGCTTGGGGGCGGCGGCGCCGGGGACCAGCACCGCGCCGATCACCAGGTGCGCCTTGGCGACGGCGGCCTCGATCGCCGCCTTGGAGGCGTAGGCGGTCTTGATCTGGCTGGAGAAGAACATGTCGAGCTCGGCCAGGCGCCGGTTCGAGATGTCGTAGATCGTGACATCGGCACGCATGCCAACCGCCATCTGTGCGGCGTTCACGCCGGCGACGCCGCCGCCCAGGATCGCGACCCGCGCCGGCGCCACGCCGGGCACGCCGCCCAACAGCACGCCGCGGCCGCCCTGTTCCTTTTCGAGGTAATGGGCGCCGACCTGCACCGACATGCGCCCGGCGACTTCGGACATCGGCTTCAACAACGGCAGCGAGCCATCGTTGGCGGTCACCGTTTCGTAAGCGATGCAGGTCGCGCCCGACTTGATCAGTCCCTCGGTCTGCGCGCGGTCGGCGGCGAGGTGGAGGTAGGTGAACAGCAGGTGGCGCGGCTCCAGCATCGCGATCTCGCTCGGCTGCGGCTCCTTCACCTTCACGATCATGTCGGCTTCGGCGAACACCGTCTTCGCGTCGGGCACGATGCGCGCACCGGCGTCGACATAATCCTGGTCCTCGAAATCGATGCCGGAGCCCGCCTGGGTCTCGACGATCACCTCATGGCCGGCAGCGACCAGTTCGGCGACCGACGGCGGGGTCAGCCCGACGCGATATTCGTGGTTCTTGATTTCCTTCGGCACACCGACGCGCATGTGATTCTCTCCTTCGAGATCGGTCTGCCGAACGCGTGCAGTACCGACTTGTGCGAGTGGAGAACGCAGCGTCCGGGCTGCGGAGCCAGGGTCGGCCGAACGGCCGGGCTGCGCCGGTGGAACCGCATTCTTTCCCGGCCCGGTGGTAGCCGCATCTCGTGGCGCGAATCTCTGCAAAGTTCGTCCTCCGGCGATCGATTCGCGCATGAAATCTTCGTCATCTCTGGCTAGGGTGCGAAGATCATGCGGATCGACCGAATCGACTCAGCCATTCTCCAGCGGCTCGGCGCCGACGCGCGGGCGACCGTCAGCCAGATCGCTGGTGAGGTCGGCCTGTCGCAATCGGCCTGCACGCGGCGCATCCAGGCGCTCGAGGCGGCCGGGCTGATCGAGGGCTATGGCGCACGGCTGGGCCACAAACGGCTCGGCTTCCACGTGACGGCGCTGGTCGACATCACGCTCGGCACGCAAGTGGAGGAGGACCTGTCGCAGTTCGAGGCGGCGGTGGCGGAAATCGACGGCATCGTCGAATGCGCGCTGGTCTCCGGTGCCCAGGATTACCGGCTCAAGATCCTGTGCCGCGACCTCGACGATTATGAGCGGCTGCACCGCGAGCACCTCGGCCGCTTGCCCGGCGTCATCACCATTTCGAGCAGCTTCGTGCTGCGATCGGTGCCGACGCGGAGTGAGGCCGACGCCTTGTTCGGGGCGCCCGAATGACGTGTCCGGACGGCGCGTTGCGGCGCATCATCGCCCGTGCTAGACGCGCCGACGCTATGCACAGGGGCGCAAACCAGGGGCCGTTCAGGCACCACCTCCTCGCCATGCGGACGCAAAGCGGCCGCCGGTGACTTCCATGACCGATACTGCGGGCGAGCCCGCCCAGCGGCCGCCCGAAGCCGGGCCGGACGCAGGGCACCACCATGCCGAAGGCTTCATGAAGCTCGCTGTGGGCGCCGTCGGCGTCGTGTTCGGCGACATCGGCACCAGCCCGCTCTACGCCTTTCGCGAGACCTTCGCGGGCGAGCACACGCTGTCGCTCGACACGCTGCACATCATGGGCGCGCTCAGTCTGATGTTCTGGTCGATGATGATCGTCGTGACGTTGAAATACGTCTCGATCATCATGCGGCTGGACAACAAGGGGGAGGGCGGCAGCCTGGCCCTGCTCGCGCTGGTATCGGGCAAGGTCAACAACATGCGCTGGACCAGCGGCATCATCCTGCTCGGCGTGTTCGCCACCGCCTTGTTCTATGGCGATTCGATGATCACGCCGGCGGTGTCGGTGCTTGGCGCGATCGAAGGCCTGTCGGTGGCCGCGCCGGCGTTCAGCGGCATGGTGCTGCCGATCGCGGTGGTGATCCTGGTCTTCCTGTTCTCGATCCAGAAGGGCGGGACGAGCCGCGTCGGCCTGTTCTTCGGCCCGATCATGATCTTCTATTTCGCGACGATCGCCACCCTGGGCGTGATCTCGATCGTCAAGACGCCCGGCATCCTGTGGGCGCTGTCGCCGACCTATGCTGTCGAGTTCTTCCTGCACGGCCCGCTGCGTGCCTTCCTGGCGCTCGGCTCGATCGTGCTGGCGGTGACGGGCGCCGAGGCGCTCTATGCCGACATGGGGCATTTCGGGCGCAACCCGATCCGCTTCTCCTGGCTGTGCTTCGTGCTACCGGCGCTGATGTGCAATTATATGGGCCAGGCGGCGCTGCTTTATCGCGAGGGCGCAGCGGCGCTGGAAAGCCCGTTCTACATGCTGGCGCCCGACTTCCTCCAGCTGCCGCTGGTGCTGCTCGCCACCGCGGCGGCGATCATCGCCAGCCAGGCGGTGATCTCGGGCGCCTTCTCGGTGACGCAGCAGGCGATCCAACTGGGCTTCATCCCGCGGCTGCGCATCGAACACACCAGCGCGTCGACCGCCGGGCAGATCTACATCCCGCTGGTCAATTGGGCGCTGATGACCATGGTCATCCTGCTGGTGCTGTTCTTCCAGACCTCGTCCAGCCTGACCTCCGCCTATGGCATTGCCGTCACCGGCGCGATGACCATCGACAACTGCCTGCTGGGCGTCGCCTTGTTCAACCTGTGGCGGTGGAAGCCCTATTACGCGATCCCCTTGCTCGCGCTGTTCTTCCTGGTCGACGGCGCCTATCTCGCCGCCAACATGACCAAGGTGCCGTCGGGCGGCTGGGTGCCGCTGCTGGTCGGCTTCATCATCTTCGCCTTCCTCACCACCTGGGCCAAGGGACGCAAGCTGATGATGGGGCGGCTGCGCGAGGCGGCGATGCCGATCAAGGTGTTCGTCCAGTCCGCCGCCAATTCGGCCGCGCGCGTGCCGGGCACCGCGGTGTTCATGACCTCGACCGCCGAAGGCGTGCCGCACGCGCTGCTGCACAATCTGAAGCACAACAAGGTATTGCACGAGCGCGTGATCCTGCTGACCGTCAAGATCGCTGACGAGCCCTTCGTCGGCGAGAACAATCGCATCTCCACGGACGATCTGGGCCAGGGCTTCCACCGCATGATCATCCGCTACGGCTTCATGCAGGACCCCGACGTGCCGGCGGCGCTCGCCAGCGTGCATGATTGCGGGGCGGATTTCCGCATGATGGACACCAGCTTCTTCCTGGCTCGACAGACGCTGCTGCCGGCGGCGAAGCCCGGGATGATGGTGTGGCGCGAGAAGCTGTTCGCCTGGATGCTGCGCAACGCCGAAAGCGCTATGGAGTTCTTCAAGCTGCCGACCAATCGCGTGGTCGAACTGGGCAGTCAGGTAGAGATCTGATCGGTCGCTGGGCGGCCGTCAGAGCCCCAGGTCCGACAGGCTGGGGTGATCGAGCGGGCGGGGGCCGCTTCGATCCCAATGGAACAGCCGCTGGTCTTCGGTGATCGGCACGTCGTTGATGCTGGCGTGGCGCGTGTGCATCAGCCCGGCGGCGTCGAACGCCCAATTCTCATTGCCATAGGCGCGGAACCATGCGCCGGCATCGTCACACCATTCATAGGCGAAGCGCACCGCGATGCGCTCGCCGGTGAACGCCCATAGCTCTTTGATCAGCCGATATTCCTGTTCGCGCTGCCATTTGCGCGTCAGGAATGCGACGACCTCGGCACGGCCGTTGATGAACTCGCTTCGGTTCCGCCAACGCGTGTCCGGCGTATAGGCGAGCGCCACCCGCTGCGGATCGCGACTGTTCCAGCCGTCCTCTGCCGCGCGTACCTTCTGGCGCGCCGTTTCCTTGGTGAAGGGTGGCAGCGGCGGGCGGACGTCGGTCATGCGTGTCTCCGGATCGTGCCGCGAGCGGCCGGGGCCGCGCGCATCATCTCTGGCGGCTCGGCCGGCCGGAGAAAAGCCTCCGACGCACCGGCGTCGGAGGCCTTCTCGAGCATGGCGGCGTCAGGCCTTCAGGTCGAAGCGGTCGGCATTCATCACCTTGGTCCACGCCGCGACGAAGTCCTGGACGAACTTGTCGCCGGCATCATTGGCGCCATAGACTTCGGAGATCGCGCGCAGCTGCGAGTTCGAACCGAACACCAGGTCGGTGCGCGTCGCCGTCCCTTTCTGCTCGCCGGTGGTCCGATCGGTGCCGACGAACTCCTCGTCGCCAGCCTCATCGACTTCCTTCCATGCGGTGTGCATGTCGAGCAGGTTGACGAAGAAGTCGTTGGTCAGCTGACCGGGTCGGTCGGTGAGCACGCCATGCGGCGAGCCACCGTGGTTGGCGCCGAGCACGCGCAGGCCGCCGACCAGCACGGTCATCTCCGGCGCGCTGAGGCCGAGGAGTTGCGAGCGGTCGACCAGCAACTCCTCGGTCGGCACGCTGAAGCGCACCTGCAGATAGTTGCGGAAACCATCCGCCTTGGGCTCCAGCGGCTCGAAGCTCTCGGCGTCGGTCAGGTCGTCGGTGGTATCGACCCGGCCCGGCGTGAAAGGAACCGACACGTTGCTGCCCGCAGCCTTGGCCGCCTGCTCGATGCCGACCACCCCGCCGAGCACGATCAGGTCGGCGATCGACACCTGCTTGTCGCCGCCGGCTGCACCGTCGAACTCGCGCTTGATGCCTTCGTACACGTCCAGCACCCTGGCGAGCTCGGCCGGCTCGTTGACGTCCCAATCCTTCTGCGGGGCGAGCCGGATGCGGGCGCCGTTGGCGCCGCCGCGCTTGTCCGAGCCGCGGAAGGTCGAGGCCGACGCCCAGGCGGTCTTGACCAGCTGTGCAACCGACAGGCCGGAAGCGGCGATCTTCTGCTTCAGCGCGGCAACGTCCGCATCGCCGATCGGCGCGTAATCGGCCCTGGGCAGCGGGTCCTGCCAGATCAGGTCCTCGGCCGGCACGTCGGGCCCGAGGTAACGGACCTTGGGCCCCATGTCGCGGTGGGTGAGCTTGAACCACGCCCGCGCGAAGGCATCGGCGAATTCGTCGGGGTTGTCGCGGAAATGCTCCGAGATCTTGCGATATTCCGGGTCGACCTTCATCGCCATGTCGGCCGTAGTCATCATCGTCGGCACGCGCTTGCCCGGCGTGTGTGCGGCGGGCGCCATGTCCTCCGGCTTCTGGTTCTTCGGTTGCCATTGCTGCGCGCCGGCGGGGCTGCGCACCAGCTCGTAGTCGTAATCGAGCAGCATGTGGAAATAGTTCATCGTCCACTTGGTCGGCGTCGGGGTCCATGACCCTTCCAGGCCGCTGGTGATCGTGTGATCGCCGACGCCGGATTCATGGCCGCTCTGCCATCCGAGCCCCTGCTGGGCGATGTCGGCGCCCTCGGGCTCGGCACCGACCAGCGAGGCATCGCCCGCGCCGTGGCACTTGCCGAACGTATGGCCGCCGGCGGTCAGCGCCACCGTCTCGTAATCGTTCATTGCCATGCGCGCGAAGGTCTCGCGGATGTCGCGCGCCGACTGCGCCGGGTCGGGTACCCCGCCGGGGCCTTCCGGATTGACGTAGATCAGGCCCATCTGGATCGCCGCCAGCGGGTTTTCCAGCACGATCTCCTTGGTGGGGTCGATGCGGGTCTGGCTGCCTTGCTGGCCGACCCATTCCTCTTCGGTACCCCAATAGACATCCTTCTCCGGCTCGAAGATGTCCTCGCGGCCGCCGCCGAAGCCGAAGATCGGACCGCCCATCGACTCGATGGCGACGTTGCCCGCCATGATCATCAGGTCGGCCCAGCTGAGCTTTCGCCCGTATTTCTGCTTGATCGGCCACAGCAGGCGCCGCGCCTTGTCGAGCTTGGCATTCTCCGGCCAGCTGTTGAGCGGGGCGCAGCGCTGGTTCCCCGCCGAGGCGCCGCCGCGGCCGTCGCCGGTGCGATAGGTGCCGGCCGAATGCCAGGCCATGCGGATGAAGAACGGCCCGTAATGACCATAATCCGCCGGCCACCACGGCTGGCTGTCGGTCATCAGCGCACGGAGATCCTGCTTCACCGCGTCGTAATCGAGCGACTTGAACGCCTCGGCATAATCGAAGTCGTCGCCCATCGGATTGCCCGACACCCCATGCTGATGGAGGATGTCCAATGACAGCTGGTTGGGCCACCAGTCGCGGTTGGTGCGGCCCAACAGCGAGCGCAGCGCGGCGGGCTTCTTCATCGGGCAGCTAAGCGGATCGCTCGTTGGTGCGTCCATCATTCCTCTCCTATCGTGGGGCTGACGATGGCGGGAAGGATACGGCTGACGATCCACCGGACAAAGCGATTAAGCCCGGTCAGGGAGAATGATAAAATCGATCAGCAGCGCCGACGGCACGGCGGTGACGATGAGGGGAATCCCGCATTGCGGCCGCGGCGAGGCGGCAGATAGCCTGCAAGAACGCCTGGCAGGATTGAGGTGACGACATGACCGACCGTCTCGACTTCCCCGCGCGATCGCGATCGCGGCCGAAGACGGCCGTCGATCGCAACTGGCCGCAAATCCTGGCGAGAGCCGAAGAGGCGTGGCTGATGCCGCTCGCCGTCGGTGCCGCGTGGTGGAACGCCGCAGTCAGCTTCTGGTTCGGCGCGGCCGAGTGGCGCCGGACGCGACATTTCGCCGACCAGCTGCCGGTTCCCGACCTGCTGGAGCGGCATGGCGAGCACGCCTTGTTCGCCTGAGCGCGCGCTGCGCCGAGCGTTATTGCTGCGCAGCCGACCCGCTCGGCAGGTACATGCGACAGACCAGCCCTTCCGGCCGGAATTCGACCTGCGTCGCCTGCTTGCCCACATGGCTCAGGCCGCGTGCGATCACCGTCTGGCCGAACCCGGCCTTCTCGGGGGGGACGACGGCCGGGCCGCCATCTTCCTGCCAGACGATCGCGTGGGCATCGCCGTCGATCGACGCGGTGATGGTGACGCGGCCGGTATCCTTCGACAGCGCCCCGTATTTGACCGCGTTGGTGACGAGCTCGTGGAAGATCAACCCGAGCGCCACTGCGGTATCGGGCGTGACGGGCACGTCGAGCTGGTGCAGCGCGACGCGGTCGCTGCCGAGCGCGACATAGGGCGCCAGCTCGGCGTTGATCAGTTCCTCCAGCGTGATGCCTTCCCACGCGCCTTCGGCCAGCAGATTGTGCGTGGCGGCGAGCGCCTCCAGCCGGCGGCCGAACGCGGTGCGGAACTCGGTGAGGTCGGCGGCGGATGCGATGGTGCGGTTGGCAATCGACATGACCATCGTCAGCGTGTTCTTCACACGATGCGCCAGCTCGTCCATCAGCAGCGCCTGGCGCTTCTCGATCGCCTTGCGTTCTGAAATATCGGCCAGCGTCACGATGCAGCCGCCGATCGTATCGCCCGACTGACGCAGCGGACCGGCGCTGATCTGCAGATCCTGCGATCGTCCATCATGGTTCAGCGCCGCCTCGACGCCGCGCACCGCCGTGCCGGCGAGCGCCACGCCGATCAGGTCGCCGCCGCTCATCAGCCCGGACCGCAACGTGAAATCGAGGGGGAAGGCCTGATCGAATGTCTTGCCGACGACCGATCCGCTCTGGAAGTGGCGGACACCGGCATTGGCATGGGTGATGCGGCCCTCGCGGTCGCACACTACCACCGCCTCGTTCGACGAGGCCATGATCGCCCGGCCGATGCGGTCGCTCTCATGCGCGGCGGCCGCCTCGATGCGCTCGGTCACGTCGGTGAAGGTCAGGGCGCAGCCGCGACCGAAGCCCAGCGGCAGCGGCGCCGCCGTCACCTCGACATGGCAGGTGCCGGCCGCGCAGGGCAACGCGACCTGGCGGCTGCGACGGCCGTCTTCCGCCTGGCCGATGAGGTCACCGACTACCTTGGCCGCGTTGCCGCCGACCGCCGCCAGGATGCCCGCCTGCTGCAGGTCCTTGGCGCTGCAACCGAGCATGGTGCAGAGCGCGGCATTGGCGTAGATCAGCGTGCCCTCGGGATCGACCGCCGCGGCGCCGATGTCCATCGCCTCCATGAACGCGCGGTAGCTGTCCTGCCCACCCAGCGCGAACACCTCGTCCCGTTGCGAATTGCGCACGACGAGCGCGTCGACCTCACCCTCGCGGATGGCACGCAGCGTCTCCTCGGCCTCGACCAGCCGGCGGCGCAGGTCGGCCTCGCGCTCGCCGGGGGCGCCCGGCGACGAAGTCGCCATGTCAGCCCTCGACCTTCAAATGGACGAGCACCTTCTCCTGATCGGACAGGTCGCCGATGATCTTCTGCACCGGCACCGGCAGCGAGCGCACCAGCGTCGGGATGGCGACGATGTTGTGCTCGCGCGCGAGCTGCGGGTTCTGGCGCAGGTCGACGACCTCGACCTCATACCGGCCCGGCATGTGCTCTGCGCAGATCTGCTCCAGATTGCGGATCGCGGCGACCGACTTGGGCGTCTGGCCAGCGACGTAGAGCGTCAACTTCATCGGCGATGTCGCCTGGTCCATCTGTCGTTCCTCGCTCACTCGCCACCTGCTCGCCGGCTTGCCGCCATGTCCATCGCATCGATGTCGGACTGCTGACGGTGAGCAACCTCCTGATCGACGATGCTGTTGAGTTCGATTTCGTCCGCCTTCAATTCCGCCTGCAGTGCCTCGATTTGCGCCTGCGTGCGGCGACGGCGCTGGGCGACCTTCTCCTGCAGGCGCTCGACCTCGGCACGTCGGCTGGCCTCGTCGCGGCGCAGACGCGCCTCCTCGAAACGCCGCGCCGATCCGGTCAATGCGCCATTCTCGCCGAGATACGGTTCCCTCAGGCTGATTCCCGCGTCGCTCATCACGAATTCGCGGACCTGGTTCGAATGCTCGGTGCCTCGCGCCTTCAGGATGTAGAGCTCACGGTTGAACTCGCCATTGCTCTCACGGTTGAGCAGCAGGATCCAGGCGTCCATCAGCGAGGACAGGCCGGCGTCGGTCTTCACCTCGCCCTGGACATGCGCCAGATGGGTGAAGATGCCGGTGATACCGTGGGCCTTGAGATAGTCGATCATGCGCAGCAGCATCGACTGGACTTCCATCTCCTCGCCCGAATCGAGGAACGCGGAAATGGGATCGAGCACCACCAGCTGCGGCTGGACCCGCTGCACCTGCCGCAGCATCACCGCCAGGTGCATCTCCAGGCTGTAGAATGTCGGCCGCGCCGCCACGCAGACCAGCAGACCGGAATCGATATACGGCTGCAGGTCGATGCCGATCGAGCGCATGTTGCGCACCGTCTGTTGCTCGGATTCTTCGAAGGAGAAATACAGCGCCTTCTCGCCCCGGGCGCAGGTGGCTGCGGCGAAGCTCGCGCCGATCGAGCTCTTGCCCGATCCGGCGACGCCCGACAGCAGGACGCTGCTGCCGCGGTGGAAGCCGCCGCCCTTCAGCATGGCGTCCAGATCGGGAATGCCCGTCGAGATGCGGTCGTCATGAACCTGATGGCCGAGGCCGAGCGAGCTGACCGGCAGCACGCTGAAGCCGTCCTCGCCGATCAGGAACGGATATTCGTTGGTCCCATGCGCAGTGCCGCGATATTTGACGATGCGCAGCCGCCGCGTCGACACTTGGTTGCTCACCCGGTGATCGAGCAGGATCACGCAGTCGGAGACATACTCCTCCAGCCCCTGGCGGGTGAGCGAGCCGTCGCCGCGCTCGCCGGTGATCACCGCGGTGAGGCCCTTTTCCTTCAGCCAGTCGAACAGGCGCCGGATCTCGGCGCGCAGGATCGCGGGGTTCTGGAAGGCGGAGAACAGGCTTTCGATCGTGTCGAGCACGATGCGCTTCGCGCCGATCTCATCGACTGCCAGCTCGAGCCGAAGGAACAGCGCCTCGAGATCGTAATCACCGACCTCCGCCAGCTCGGCGGGATCGATCGCGATATGCTCGATATGGATCAGCTTTTGCCGGATCAGGTCGTCGAGGCCGAAGCCCAGCGAGGCGACGTTGTCGACGATGTCGACCGGCCGCTCCTCGAAGGTCACGAAAATGCCCGGCTCGCCTTCGTCGCGCGCGCCGTTGATCAGGAAGGTGGAGGCGAACAGCGTCTTGCCGCAGCCGGCCGATCCACACACGAGACTCGGGCGTCCGCGCGGAAGCCCTCCCAGCGTCAGTTCGTCAAAACCATCAATGCCCGTCCGCGCCTTAGCGATCCCGTCCGCCACAAAACCCCGCAACTAATTCAAGGCCCCGCTTATGGCACGGCACGACATTGCACAATGAAGTACATCAAGTTGCTGCGAGACCGTCGAGACCGCATTGTGCGCTGCAGGGCCACAGATGGGTGGCCTCGGCCGGTGACGACAGCCGCTTCCAGGCGCGATACGCGGTGCTGCGGCGAAGGCGTCCCCGCCGTCGCCGAATGCTCAGGCGGCGCGCAGCGCGCTCAATAGCACATCCATCCGGTGACCGAGTGCCGTGACGCGCTGGTCCAGCTGTACGGCAACCTCGTTCGCGCTCATCGCCATCGCCTGGTGATCGGCGGCTATCTCGCTGAGGGTGCGACTACGGGCATCGGTTTCGGTGACCTTCGCCAGCACCGCTTCGGCATTGTCGGCGATGGCTGCGGTCGCGCCGTGCTGCTGCGCCACGCCGGTTGCGATCGCGGCGCTGTTGCTGGTGATCGTTGCGACATTCGCGATCGCGGCAGTGACGCGCTCGGTAAAGCCGCTTGCCGCGCCGACGATGGCGCCCAGCTTGCCGGCAATATCGTCGGCGGCGCGTGCCGTGGCGGCGGCCATTTGCTTCATCTCGCCGGCAACCACGCCGAAGCCCAACCCCGCCTCGCCGCTGCGCGCGGCTTCGATCGTCGCGTTGAGCGCGAGGAGGTTGCTCCGCTGCGCGATCTCGCTGACCCATTCGAGAATGTCGCGAGCAGCATCGACTTCGCCGGTGAGTGTGTTGATCGCCGGACCCAGCTCCGCAATCGACGCCGCCGTTTCGACGGCGACATCGTGTGCCGCCTTGGCATTGCCGCCGATCGCCCGGATCGAATGAGCGAGCTCATCCGAGTTGGTGGCGACGCCGGCAATCGCAAGCACGGCATGTTCCGACGACAGCTGCATGTCCTTGGCCTCGGCGGCGAGACTGCGCGAGGCGGTGATAATCCGGCCCGATTGGTTCGAAACCTGCTCCACCACCAGTCGCAGGTCGTGGACGAGCTGTCCGATGCTGGCGTCGATCTCGTCAGCCGTGAGACGCCGGCGATCGTCGCTCGCCGCCTTCAGTGCGGCTTCGGCAGCGAGTCGATCGCGATGCGCGCGTTCGGCGCGCGCTTCGGCGAGACGGCTCTGTGCCAGCGCCTCCTCGGCGTCGAACCGGGCCTGTTCGGCGCAGGCGCGAGCCTGTTCGGCACCGGCGCGAGCGGCGTCAGCCTCCTCGCGCGCTTGATGGCTGCCGAGCGTGAGGTTGGTGATCAGGCGAACCGCGACTAGCAGCATGACCGTCTCGCAGCCGATCATGAACCCGTGGAACAGCACGCGCGGAATACTGCCCGAGCCCGGGAACACCCATTCAGGCATGATCAGGAAGAACAGCAGATGATGGACCACGGTGATCGCGGCCGCGACGATGATGGGCCATGGATCACACAGCAGCACCATCACGGAAAAGCACACGAAGAAGTACATGTGCATGTCGATCTGCCAGGGAAAGCGCTGGAACAGATAGACATAGAGGATCGGAAACAGCACGAGCGCGATCGCATAGATCAACCGCGCTTGCGCATCGACCCGGCCCGCGAAGCTGCACAGCAGCGGGGCAACGGCGATAAGCGCGCCGAGGGCCAGCGCGATCCAGGTGTCCGCGCTGCCGAGGGCGTAGCCCGCCGGAACGATCATCACGACGTTGGCGAGGATGAACGCGGTGATGGCGCGCGCGCCCAGCTGGCGTAGCGGCTCGAGAGGCTGGTCAAGGTTCATGCCGACGGCACCTCTCCGCACCCGGCGAAGGCGCCGGCGGTGATGAAGCTATGGTGATGCCAGGCGACGCGGGCGAGCCGATCACGGCTGCCGATCACGACCAGCGAATGCGGCAGCGGCCCTGCGCCAAGCAACCGCGCATCGCCCTCGCGCCAGGTCGCGACGGCGTCCTGGCCCGTACCGTCGAGCGACACGAGCATGATGGAGCCCCGCGAAGGGGGCATCAGCGCGATGAATGCGATGAGCACAACGACAAGAGCGCATTGCGCGGGCAAGAGCCAAGTCGATCGAAAGCCTGAACGCGAAATCATACGCTCATTCTTTAGGCGGTCAGCGTAAACTCATCGCTAACTGTCGGCTGGCGCAGGCCCACGCTCCGCCTCGTGAGCCTTGAGTGTCGAAGCCGGAGGATGACTCTCGGGATCATCCTGCCGGCTCTGACGCGTTCTTGTCCGGTTGAGACCAGCCACCGCCGAGCGCCAGGAACAGCGCGATCTGGTCGCGGTTGATCTGTGCCTCAGCCATAGCCACGGCTTGCTCTGCTGCGACGTAGCTGCGCGCGGCGTCGAGCGTGTCGAGGCCGCCGACCTTGCCGCCGCGCCGCAGCTCGGCGGTGCGTTGTTCGACTTGGCGGGCCGCGTCGCGGGCCTGTTCGAGGCCGTGCAGCTGTTCGAGGTCGCCGCCATAGGTTTCGAGCGCGCTTTCGGTCTCCCGGAGAGCGGCGAGCACGGTGCCGTCGAACGCCGCCAGCGAAGCCTTGGTGCCGGCCTCCGCCGCGGAAATTCGCGCACGCACCGCGCTGCGATGCAGATCCCAGCTGATCATCGGTCCGAAGCCGAAGCGATTGGTGAGGGGCGAGAGAAGGTCGGGGGTAGCCCCGGTCGAGCCCAGTGACGCGCCGAAGCGAATGTCGGGGTAGAGCGCGGCGGTGGCGACCCCGATCCGCGCTGTCGCTGCCGCCACACGCCGTTCCGCTGCGCGCACGTCGGGCCGGCGCCGCAGCAGCGCCCCGCCGTCACCGACCGGCAGCGGCGCCCGCAGGGCGAGGGGGGTGTGGCAAGCGAGCAGGCCCGGATCGAAGCGCGCCGGCGGCAACCCCATCAGCGTGGTGATGCGGTAGGCTGAGTTGCGCTGCGCGGCTTCGACCTGCGGCAGGCGCGAGCGGGTCGCGGCGAGCGTGCCGATCTGGCGTTGTGCGTCGAATGCCGGCGCGCGGCCATTGGCGACCAGTTTCCGGGTGAGGCGGAGGTCCTGCTCCTGTAGCGCAACGAGCCGGCGCAGCAACTCGGCCGCGCGGCCGGCGTTGCACAGATCGGCATAGGCGCGGGTCGTCTCGGCGGCGACGTTGACGCGAACGAGATCGCGTGCCGCGATCGCCACCTCCTCGTCCGCCTGGGCTGCCTCGACGCCGCGACGGATCCGGCCGAACAGGTCGGCATCGTAGCTGATCGCGATGCCGCCATTGTAGGTCTGGTGCTCGGGCGGCTGGACTTGCTGCTGCACCGCCTCCGCCGACGCCTGCCCCCAGCTGGTCGACATATCGGCAGCCGTGCCCACTTCGCGGCCGCTGCGCGCTTCGGCGAGCAGCGCGACGCTGCGTTCGAGATTGGCATCGGCGACGCGCAAATCGGTGTTGGCGGCAAGCGCGCGCTCGACCAGGTGGTCAAGTACCGGATCGTTGAACAGCTTCCACCAATGGTCCGGCAGCGGCGCCGTGGTGATCGCCCGGTTGGTGGACACGAATGCGCCCTGCGCTGCCGGTGCGTTGGCCACCGCTTCGGCCGGCAGATGATAGTCAGGACCGACGGCCGCGCAGCCGCCGAGCAGCAAGGCGCCGGCAAGCGCGGCGATGACGGGACGGCTCACCACGGCAGGCTCCGCTTTGCCACCGGTTCGCCGGGCTTGGGATGGATCACCACTGTTGCGGTCTGACCGGGAATCAGCCGTACGCCCGCCGGTAAATGGTCGATCGCGATGCGCACGGGGATGCGCTGCGCGAGCCGTACCCAGGTAAAGGCCGGGTTGACGTTGGCGAGCTGCGCATCGCCGCCGGCACGTTCGCGGTCCTCGACGCCGCCGGCTATGCTCTGGACGTGGCCGCGGATCTCGTCGGCGACGCCCATCAGATAGACGCTCGCGGGGTCCCCGACACGGACGGCGGGGAGCTTGGTCTCCTCGAAATAGCCTTCAACGCGGATCGAGTGGTCATAGACCAGCGCCAGCGCCGACTTGCCGGCGGTGAGATAGACCCCGGGCTGAAGCGAAACATTGCTCACCGTGCCGTCGACGGGGGCGCGGACCAGCGTGCGTTCGAGGTTGAGCCGCGCCAGGTCGCACGCCGCCAGCGCCTGCGAGACGGTGGTGCGCAGTTCCCCAACCTTGGCCTCGCCCTGCTCGATCGTTTCCGCGGGCACGACGTCGGGCATTGCCCGGTTGCGGCGGTCTTCACGCGCCGCTTCGGCGAGCGCGACCTTCTGGTTTGCAAGCGTCGCCTCGGCTTGCTGGAGCGCGAGCCGGTAGCGCGGGCGGTCGATCACCAGCAGCACGTCGCCCTTGTGCACTGTCTGGTTGTCATGGACGCGGACGTCGGTGACGAGGCCGGCGACATCGGGCGCCACCGGCACCAGATCGGCGCGGACCTTTCCGTCGCGCGTCAGCGGTTCGACCTGGTAGCGGACCCACAGCGCGTAGATCGCACCGAGCAGAATGGCGATCACGGCGATCGTGGCGAGGCTGCGAACAAGATGATGGGAGCGTGGCATCTCAGGCAATCAGGGAGCGGGGGAGGAAATGGTCGGCGGCGAGGGACAATCCCCACCAAAGGACCGCGAACAGCGCGAGATCGAGCAGGCCCGGCTGCCACAGGAAGCGCGCGACCGGCAGGCGGCGCAGCCGGCCGCTGACCGGCCAAATGATCAGCGCGGCAAGCACCGCCCACGCTAGCGGGGCGGGCATGTAGACGCCGAACAAACGGACTTCCTCGATCATCGGCTGAACGGCGCTGCGCTGGGGAACAGGTTGCAGCGCATGCCGACCAGCGCGAGCAGTGCGCGATAGGGCTCGTCAGCACGCTCAGCGGTCGACAGGCTGGCGATCGCTGCATCGATCGTCTCGAGCAGCGTCGGCGGTGGCGGCAGCGCGACGCCGACACGCCGCCGCTCGCGAAAGAAGGCGGCAACGTCGGTCAGCACTGCGCCGAGCCGGGAACGCGTGTCATGAGGCAGGCTCGCCAGCGCGCGTCTGATCGGGATCAGATTGCGCCCGATGCGAAGGTCGGCGAGGCCGTCTGCGGCGCGAAGCGTATCGCCGGCCCCCGCCAGCGCCATGCGTGCGGCGATTTGGCCGAGCCGGTCTGTCGCCTGTGCGGTCCAGCGTGCCGGATCGGCATGGTGACGGATGTCGGCGAGTGCGACGAGGTCGCGCCAATTGTCGCGGATGGTGCGGTGCGCTGTCCAGCGTGCATCGGCGGAGCGGAACAGGCGCGTCACCACTAGCGTGGTGACAATGCCGCCAACCTGCGCCAGCCCGGTGTTGACGAATACGGCGAAGTCGGGCTGGAACCGATCGAGGAAGCCCATCGCGACGATGAAGCAGGAGAACATCGGCAGCGCGCGCGCGGAGCGCGGCGGATCCGCCTGCACATAGCCCATCCACAGCAACGCCGGCGCGAGCGTCACCACCAGCATGGCGTAGCCGTCGACGCGCGGCAGGATCACGAACAGGTAGAGCGCGGCGAGCGGGAAGGTGCTGAGCGTTGCGCCGAGATAGCGGCCGATGGTCGGCGCGGGATCGTCCTGCATGGCGAAGGAGCAGGTGATCAGCGCCGCGAACGCTGCGGTTGCTGCGCCACTGGGCCAGGCGAGCAGGATCCAGACCGCGCAGTAGAGGATGATCGCGACCGCCGTGGCAAGGCCGGCAAGCCCCGCAATGCTGTGGTCGCGCGCCAGGGCGAAGCGGCGCGCGTCGCCGGGCATCGGACCGCTCTCGGGGGCCGACTCGCCGCCGAGCCGCGCGACCAGGCGGCGGCTGTCGCGTTGTACCTCGACGAATTCGGCGATCCGTTCGCAGGCGCTGAGCGCGAGGAGCGCGTGCCAGTCCTGCTGCGCGCCATAGCGAGCAGCGAGTACCCGGCAACGCGCGACCAGCGCGGCGCCGGCGCCCGCTGCGGGCGACGCGTGAGAGAGCCAGTCGGCTGCATCGCCGGCAAGTGCCGCCAGTTCGTCCTCGAGCGGCCCTTCAGCGCGCAGCAGGTCGAGCCGGTTCGCCGCCGCCGAGGCGAGCGGCAGCATCTGCGCAAGCCGTTCCTGCAGCGCCAGCACGATCCTGCGGGTGGCCACCACGCCGCGCTGGTCGAAGGGAAGGTGAACGGCGATCATGCCCAGTTCGGTCACGTCCGCGGCGAGCTGGCGGCGATGCTCCTGCTCGAGCGCCGTATGGCGGCTGCCGAGCGCTTCGGCTGCCCAGCGGTCGGCGTCGCGCAGGAAGCGTTCGGCACGTTCACGGATCGCCGGTGCGGCGCTCCAGGGCTGAACAAGGGCGTGGACGATCGTCACGCAAGCGATCGCCACGCCCATCTCCTCGACGCGCGAGATGGTGGTGGTGAAGATGTTGGCGGGGTCGTCCATATAGGGGAAGCTGATCACCGCCGCGCTGAACGCCGCCATCTGGAACAGGAAGGCGCGTGGCGTACGATCCAACCCCGCCAGATAGATGCAGAAGCCCGTCCAGCTGGCGAGGCAGAGCACCAGCAGCGCCGGCGAGTTCTGGAGATTGGGGACCAGCGCCAGCGTCACTACTGCGCCGGCAGCGATCCCGCCCAGCCGATAGATGACCTTTGGCCGGAACGCGCCCGCCATCGGCTGCGCGGTAACATAGACGGTTAGGATCGCCCACCATGGCCGTGGCAGGCTGGCGGCGAACGCGATGCCGAGCGTCATCGCGCCGGCAATGAAGCTGCTCAGCGAGAACAGCAGCTTGCGCGCGTCGATAATCGGCGTCGGCCGGGGCGCCGGCAGCGTGAAGGCGGTGGCGGGCATTGGGGAGGGAGTCGGCTGATAGGGAAGATCGAGGCCGCCTTCGCGGGGATGGCAGCGACAGGAAAGATCATTGTATTTTATTCTACGAGCAATATTTTTGCATTAGCTCAGCCGTTGTTCGTCGGACTTCCTCGCCCGGTGGTGTTCCAATGGATATCAATCTCGCTCGTACCTTCCTGGAAATCGCCCGGACCGGCAGCTTTGTGAACGCCGCCGCCAACCTGAACCTCACCCAGACGGCAGTTAGCGCGCGCATTCGCGTGCTCGAGGAGCAACTTGATCGACCGCTGTTCGTCCGCAACCAGGCCGGCGCGCGGCTGACGCCTGCGGGCGAACAGTTCCTGCGCTTCGCGACCACGCTCGTCCAAACCTGGGAACGCGCGCGGCGTGCGGTGGCGCTGCCGCCCGGCCGCGAGACCGTGATCACCATTGGCGCGCAGCTCAGCCTATGGAACCCGTTCCTGCAGAACTGGCTGTTGTGGATGCGGCGTGAATGTCCGGAATTGGCGGTGAGCGCGCGCATCGGCTCGTCCGAGCGGCTGATGGAGCTGGTCCAGAGCGGTGTGCTCGACCTGGCGATCCTCTATGCGGCCCCGCGCCAGCCGGGGATCGTTGCCGAACTGTTGTTCGAGGAGAAACTGGTGCTCGTCCGCACCGCGCCGGTCGACCGTCCGTTGGCGCCGGAAGACCATGTCGGGATCGACTGGGGCGAGGAGTTCGCGGCAAGCTACCAGGCCGCTTTCCCCGATCGCCCAGCACCGGTGATCGAGATCGGCTATGGGCCTCTGGCGCTGGACCACATTCTCGCGGTCGGCGGCAGCGGCTATTTTCGCAGGGGGTTCGTCGAGCCGCTTCTGGAGGATGGCCGGCTGGCGGTGGTGCCTGACAGCCCGGAATTCTCCTATTCGGCCTATGCTGTGCACTCGACGAAGGCGGACGAGAGCGTGATTGCCCGCATCCGCCCCGGTCTGCGCGCGGCGGCGAGCCAGCGCTTCTGAAGGATCAGGGGTTGCCGCGGCGGGGGGAAGACGAGCCGCCTCCCGCCGCGGCCCTTGGCCGGCTCACGCAGCGAGGAGCTCGTCTGCCGGACCGAAGAACTCGTAATGGATACGCGAGGCCGGTACTCCCGCCTGGGCGAGTGCCGCGACATAGGTGCGCAGGAACGGGCGCGGCCCGCAAAGGTAGTAATCGGCTTCGGCTACCGGCGTTTCGGCGAGCAGCCATTCTTCGCCGATCCGCCCGGCGTGGTCGTAATGCGTGCCGGCCGCATCCTCGACACGTGGGGTTTCATAGAAGCGGGTGACACTTGCGTTGGGAAGCGCCCGTACGAGCGATGTCACGTGCGCGTCCATCGCGTGGGTGCCACCATGATGCGTCCCGTGAACGAAGTGCGCCTCGACCTCGGGATGCTCGCGGGTAAGCGTTTCGAGCATCGCCACCATCGGCGTC
>JBQCHA010000129.1:0-9902 GCA_051955175.1 Sphingomonas sp. | reverse complement strand
CGGCATGGTGTTCCAGAAACCGACGCCCTTCGCCTCGTCGATCCGCAACAACGTGGCCTTCGCGCTGTCCTATTACGACAAACTGTCGAAGGGCGAGATCGCCGACCGGGTCGAGGACGCGCTTCGCCAGGCGGCGCTGTGGAACGAGGTCAAGGACAAGCTCAATGCCAGCGCTCTCTCGCTGTCCGGCGGCCAGCAGCAGCGGCTGTGCATCGCGCGCACCATCGCGATCAAGCCGGAGATCATCCTGCTCGACGAGCCGACCTCGGCGCTGGACCCGATCTCGACCGCCAAGATCGAGGAACTGATCCATGAGATGCGCGAGCGCTTCACCGTGGTGATCGTCACGCACAACATGCAGCAGGCCGCCCGCGTATCGCAGCGCACCGCGTTCTTCCATCTCGGCGAGCTCGTCGAATATGATGATACGTCACGCATCTTCACCAAGCCGGTGCAGGCGCGTACCCAGGACTATATTACTGGCCGCTACGGCTGAGGAGAGAGATCATGGCGGTTGCCGGCCACACTTCAAAGGCATTCGACGAGGATCGGTCGCGACTGCGCGCGCTGATCAGCCAGATGGGCGGGCGCGCCGAACATGCGCTGCGCGAGGCGATCCGCTGCCTGCTCGAACGCGACCTGGAAGGCGCGGCAAAGGTGGTGGCCGACGACGCCATCATCGACGCGATGCAGGCCGAGGGCGAGAATATGGCGCTGCAGATGATCGCGCTGCGCGCGCCGATGGCCGACGACCTGCGCGAGGCGGTCGCCGCGCTGAAGATCACCAGCGTGGTCGAACGGATCGGCGACTATGCCAAGAACATTGCCAAGCGCGTGCCGATGCTCGATCAACCGGGCGATATCGAGCCGATCGCGATGCTGCCCGAAATGGCGCGGATCGGCTCCGGTCTGGTGCATGACGCGCTCGACGCCTTCGTGCAGCGCGACGCCGCCAAGGCGGCGGAGGTGTGCGGCAGCGATACCAAGCTCGATGACTATTATAACAGCATCTTCCGGGCGCTGCTGACCTACATGATGGAAAACCCGCACAACATCACGCCGGCCGCGCACCTGCTGTTTGTCGCCAAGCATATCGAGCGGATCGGCGACCACGCGACCAACATCGCCGAGATGGTCTATTTCGCGGCTACGGGCGAGCGGATCGAGGAACGGCCGCGCGGCGCCAACCCGCTGGTCGAGGCCTGACGCCCACGCTTTGCATTCGGATCGAAAATCGAATATCGGGTATCGCGAGAGGATGCGGTGCCCATGGAACATGTCGACGTCATCGTGGTCGGTGCCGGCTTGTCCGGGATCGGCGCGGGCTATCATCTGCAGACCGAATGTCCTGATCGCAGCTACCTGATCCTGGAGGGCCGGGAGGCGATCGGCGGCACCTGGGATTTGTTCCGCTACCCCGGCATTCGCTCGGATTCCGACATGCACACGCTGGGTTTCGCCTTCCACCCATGGCAGGCGGCGAAGGCGATCGCCGATGGTCCCTCGATCCTCGCCTATGTGCGCGAAACCGCGGCGCGATACGGGGTGGACCGGCATATCCGATTTCGCCATCGCGTCACTGCGGCTGCCTGGTCGACCGAAAAAGCGGTATGGACGGTGACGGCCACCGGACCCGACAATGCCGAGGTGCAGTTCAGCTGCAATTTCCTCTTCATGTGCTCGGGCTATTACGATTATGCGCGCGGCCACACGCCGGATTTCGCCGGCAGCAAGGACTTCGGCGGGCGCATCGTCCATCCGCAGTTCTGGCCGGACGATCTCGACTATGCCGATAAGCGGGTGGTGGTGATCGGCAGCGGCGCCACGGCAGTGACGCTGGTGCCGGCGATGGCCGATAACGCCCGCCACGTGACGATGCTGCAGCGTTCGCCGACCTATATCGTGGCGCGTCCCGCCGAAGATAGGCTGGTGCGATGGCTGCAGGGGCGCCTGCCGCCGCGGCTGGCCTATGCGCTGGTGCGGTGGCGCAACATCCTGCTCGGCATCTGGTTCTATCGCCTGACGCGGCGCAAGCCGGCCAAGGTGAAGGCGCATCTGCTGTCCATGGTGCGCGACGAGCTCGGGCCCGATTACGACATCGAAACGCACTTCACCCCGCGCTACAATCCGTGGGACCAGCGGCTTTGCCTGGTCCCCGACGGCGATCTGTTCGCCGCCATCCGCGAAGGCGGGGCGTCGATCGTCACCGGCGAGATCGAGCGCTTCGTGCCTGAGGGGATCAAATTGCGATCCGGCGAGGTCCTGCCAGCCGATATCATCGTCACCGCGACGGGCCTGGAAATCCAGCTGCTGAGCGGCGTCACCTTCAGCAGTGACGGCGCGCCGGTCGATTTCGCCAAGACGCTGACCTATCGCGGCATGATGTTCTCCGACGTGCCGAACCTTGCCTATGCGTTCGGCTACACCAATGCCTCCTGGACGTTGAAGGCCGACCTGACGGCGCATTACGTCTGCCGCCTGCTCAACACCATGCGGCGTCGGAAGCTGCGCCAGGCGACGCCGCGGATCGATGACGCCACGGTCGAACCGCTGCCCTTCATCGATTTCAGCTCGGGCTATGTGCAGCGCGCACTCGCCAAGCTGCCGCAGCAGGGGAGCCGGAAGCCGTGGCGGTTGAACCAGAATTATGCGCTCGATCTGGTGGCGTTGCGGTTCGGCTCGATCGACAAGGGCATGGAGTTTTCCAACCCCGTGCGCAGCAAAGCGGCCGCGTAAAGCGGAACCTTCCGGATCATCCGGATGTTCCTAGCGGCGGCTTAGCCGTTCAGCCCACAGGAAGATTGAGCTTGCCTCGTTCGTTCGATCGAACTAGGGCATTCGGCCGATGGCCCACGATCGGCTCCTCGAGACGGCAATCCGCGAGTTCGGCCTGAAAGGGCTGGACGGCGCCAGCACGCGCGGCATCGCCGCGGCTGCCGGCACGGCGATGTCGTCGATCACCTATCACTACGGCGGCAAGGAGGGGCTGTACGTCGCCGCGGCGGATTACATCGCGCAACAGATGATCTCCGTGCTCGACGGCCTGCCGATCGGTGACGGCGCGCATCCCGACGGTCCCGAAGACGCGCGGCAGGCGATCCACACGATCCTCAGCCGGATGGTCGATCGGCTGACCACCCGGAAGAATGCCGCGCGGTCGCTGTTCATCGTGCGCGAGCAGATGAATCCGACCGAGGCGTTCGACCATATCTACAACGGCCCGATGTCGCAGATGATGGAGGCGCTGGTCGAACTCGTCTGTGTCGCGACCGACCGGCGTGACGCCAGCACGGCGCGCATCACGGTGATGACGCTGTTCGGCCAGGTGTTGGCGATCCGCGCCGCGGCCGCCACCTGCGGCCGCCTGTTCGAGCGCAGCGTGGATGCTCCCGATCTCATCGCCGACTACAAGGCGCGCATTGCCGCCAATACCGATGCCATTCTCGACCGCCTGATCTCCGAACGACAGGAGCCGTAATGAGCGAGCAGCAGACCGACGACGACACCCATCGCCGCGACGACGACAGTGGCGAGGCCTCGTCCGGGGGCAAAAACGGGGGCCGTGACGAGGCCGGTGCCGACGGCGGCAACGGCAACGGCAACGGCAACGGCAAGAAGAAGACCTCGCTGTTCCGCAAGCCCAAGTTCTGGATCATCCTGATCATCGTCGTTGTGGTGATCGTGGTGGGGGCGCTGCTCTATTACCTGCACGCGCGGAAATATGAATCGACCGACGACGCGTTCATCGATGCGCATATCGTGCGGCTGGCGCCGACCGTATCGGGCACGCTGGTCCAGGTGGCGCAGGTCGACAATCGCCATGTCGACGCCGGCACGCTGCTCGCGGTGATCCGCCCGGCCGCTCCCGAGGCGCAGGTCGCCGAGGCACAGGCGAACGTGCAGCAGGCGCTGGCGCAGCAGAAGCAGGCCGAGGCCCAGGTGACCGCGGCGATCGCCGCGCGCGACCAGGCCGCGGCGCAGGCGCGCGCGCCTCTCGCCGAGGCGGCCAAGGCGCAGCAGGATCTCGCGCGCTATCGCTCGCTGGAGCGGCTGGATGCCAGCGCGGTGGCCGGGCAGCAGCTCGACCAGGCAGCGGCGCAGGCACGATCCGCCACGGCGCAGGCCGCCGCTGCGCGTCAGCAGGTGCATGATGCCGAGGCGCAGATCGCCGTCGCGCGCAAGCAGGTGGTCGCGGCCCAAGCCACGGTTCAGGCGCGGCGGGCACAGGCGCGCCAGGCGCAGGTCAACCTCGGCGATTTCCGCATCACCGCGCCGGTTTCGGGGCAGGTGGTCAATCGCGAGGTCAATTTGGGCAGCTATGTCGCGCCCGGCAGCAACATGATGGCGATCGTGCCCGACCGGATGTGGGTCACCGCCAACTTCAAGGAAACCCAGCTGACCAAGATGCGCATCGGCCAGCCGGTGGACATCGCGGTCGACGCTTTCCCGGACGTGCACTTCAAGGGGCATATCGATTCGATCCAGCGCGGCGCCGGCCAGGCCTTCTCGATCCTGCCGCCGCAGAACGCGACCGGCAATTCCGTGAAGGTGGTGCAGCGGGTGCCGGTGCGCATCGTCTTCGACACGAAGAACGCGCCCGATCCGCGCAACTATCCGATCGGGCCGGGTATGTCGGTGGTGCCGACCGTCAAGGTCCGCTGACGATGGCGGGCGCGGCGGCGGCGCACGGCTGGACCCCGTCGCGGTCGGCGGCGGGGCCGTACAGCCCCTGGCTGATCGTCTCGATCATCTCGCTGCCGACGTTCATGGAGGTGCTCGATACCTCGATCGCCAACGTGAGCCTCGACCATATCGCAGGCGGCCTGTCGATCTCGACCGACCAGGCGACCTGGGTGCTGACCAGTTACCTGGTCGCCAACGCCATCGTCATCCCGATCAGCGGCTGGCTGTCCGACGCGATCGGGCGAAAGCGCTATTTCATGATCTCGATCGCGCTGTTCACCATCTCCTCGTTCCTGTGCGGCATCGCGCCGAACCTGGACGTGCTGGTGATCGCGCGATTGTTCCAGGGGATCGGCGGCGGTGGCCTGGCGCCGGTCGAACAATCGATCCTGGCCGACACCTTCCCGCCCAACAAGCGCGGCTCCGCTTTCGCGGCCTTCGCGATTGTGGTCGTCGTGGGGCCGGTGTTCGGGCCGACAATCGGCGGCTACATCACCGACCATTCGAGCTGGCACTGGATCTTCCTCATCAACGTGCCGGTGGGGATCATCGCGCTGTTCCTGGTCGAGATTTTCGTCGACGAGCCCGAGGCGATCAAGAAGGACCGCGCGAAGCTGCTGCAGCGGGGCTTGCGGATCGATTATATCGGCGTGCTGCTGGTGGCGCTGGGCCTCGGCTTCCTCGAAATCACGCTCGACCGCGGACAGCGCGAGGATTGGTTTTCCAGCGGGATGATCATCGCCGCGGCGAGCGTCTCGGCGATCTCGCTGATCGCGTTGGTAATCTGGGAGCTCAATCACGACGATCCGGTCGTCGACCTGAGACTGCTCAAGAACCGTAATTTCGCGCTGACGGTGCTGGTGATGGGCGTGACGGGTATGATCCTGTTCGGCACCACGCAGCTGATCCCTCAGATGCTGCAGCAGGTGCTGGGCTATACCGCGATGGAGGCGGGGCTGGCGCTCACCGCCGGCGGCCTGGCGACGCTGGTGGCGGTGCCGATCGCCGGGCGGCTGGCCGACAAGGTCGACGTCCGGTGGCTGCTGTTCCCGGCTCTTCTGGTGCAGGCGGCCGCGTTGTGGAACATGTCGCACCTCAACGGGCAGATCGACTTCTGGGATGCGGCGACGGCGCGCCTCTATCAATCGATGGCGCTGCCGTTCCTGTTAATACCGATCAAAGCGGTCGCCTATGTCGGGCTGCCGCAGACCAAGACCGCGCAGGCATCGAGCCTGCTCAACGTGTTCCGCAATCTGGGCGGGACGCTGGGCATATCGCTGTCGCAATCGCTGCTCGCGGACAGCATGCAGGTGCACCAGTCGGTGCTCGTCCAGTCGCTCAATCCGCTCGACCCCAACTACAACGACTGGATGGGCAAGGCCGGCCACCTGTTCGGCGGGGCCGGCAGCCAGAGCGCGCTGGCCGTGCTTTATCAGCAGGTACAGCGGCAGGCGACGATGCTGGCGTTCCTCGACGTGTTCCGCACGCTGATGTTCGTCGTGTTGATCGTGGCGCCGGTCGCGCTGCTGATGCGCAAGCCCAAGGGCGGTCGCGGGGGAGGGATGGGACATTGATCGCTAAGCGTTTCCTCGTGGCGGCGGCGCCGTTGGCGCTGGTGGGTGCCTGCACCGTCGGGCCGGACTATCATGCGCCGTCGATGGCCGTGCCGGCGCAGTACGAAGGCGAGGGCGCCGCGCCGGCGGGGAACGCCATCGATCCGGCGACATGGTGGACGGCGTTCGGTGATCCCGAGCTCGACCGGCTCGTCGCCCAGGCGCTGTCAGATAGCCCCGATATCGCGATCGCTGCGTCGCGCGTGCGCCAGGCGCGGCTCGCCGAGGTTGCCGCCGAAGCGCAGGGCAAGCCGACAATCGATGCATCGGCCGATGTCAACCACATCCACTTTTCGAAGAATGCCGGCTTTGCCTCCCTGGCGCAGGAGTTCTCTGGCGGTTCGGGCGGCACCGACGGCGGCGGGTCGTCCAATGGCGGCATCGCGCTGCCGGGCGGCGGCATCACCACCTATTCGGCCGGTTTCGACACCGGTTGGGAGATCGACCTGTTCGGCGGCGCACGGCGCGGTGTCGAGGCGGCGAAGGCGCGAACCGAGGCGGCGGTGTGGAACAAGCGTGATGCGGCGGTGATGCTCGCGGCCGAGGTCGCCGACGCGTATTTCGCGCTGCGGCTCGACCAGCAGCAGGAGGCGATCCTGCAGCAGGAAATCGCCAACCGCCGGCGCGCGCTGCAGATCGCCGCGCACATCGCTCAGGTCGGGCTGGTGCCGCACATCGACGTGACGCGCCAGAACGCTAGCATCACCACCCTGGAAGCGCAGATCGAGCCGATCCGTGCCGATGCGCGGGTGCGCGCCCATGCACTGGCGGTCCTGGCCGGCAGGCAGCCGGAAGCGTTCACCGGCAATCTGCTGTCGTCGACCGGCAGCCTTGCCCCCGCGCCGGTGGTGCCGGCGGGCCTGCCCTCCGACCTTCTGCGCCGCCGCCCCGACGTGCGCGCGGCAGAGCGGCAACTGGCAGCGGCGACCGCTGACATCGGTGTGGCCGTCGCCGACCTCTACCCGAAGTTCAACCTGACCGGCGTGGCGGAACTGATCTCCGACGCGCTCAGCAACTTCCTGAGCGGCAACAGCTTTCAGTGGACCGCCGCGGGGGCCGCCAAATTCCCGCTGCTCGATTGGGGCCGGCGCAAGGCGACCGTGGGCATGCGCCGCGAGGACCGGGAGCAGGCCTATCTCAATTACCAGAAGACGGTTCTGGGCGCGCTACGGGACGTCGAGGACCCGCTGGCGAAGATCGATGCCGAGCGCAAGCGCCACGCCGCGCTGCAACAGGCGCTGCAGGACAGCCAGCGGACCGAGCACGCGATCCAGGCGCGCTACCAGTCGGGTCTAGTCGCGCAGGATTCGCTGCTCAACGCGCAGAACGACGTCCTGCAGGCGCGCGAGCAACTCGCGACGAGCGAGACTCAGATGAGGGAATATACCGCCGCGCTGTTCAAGGCGCTGGGTGGCGGTTGGCAGGCGGGACAGCATTAGTCCCGAAAAAGGAGCGGCGACCCGTCGGTTGGGCCGATGCGCTCGCGCCGCTGCCGGTCAACTCCGGCGGAAGGCTCAATACGTCTTAGTAACGCCCGGCCTGCTGTTCATCTCGTTAACCACGTTGCAAACGGGCATGTCGAGAACTGGCAGGCCGGGACTTGGCATTACCAGGGGTGGAATTCCCGGGGGCCGCTCTGCAATGCAAGGAAAAAGGTCAGCATGCTTTTTCTCCCTAACTGCCGGTTGTGCCGGCATTAACAATTACTAATGAGAAATTAACGTTGATGCAAATCTAGAATCTTCGGCAGGCGTCCCGCGCTTGGACGGCGGCCGCATCTTAAGGGTTCCTCAAGGAGCGGCGCCTACAAGCTGCGCCATGGGACGTGTCACCATCATCGATCCAGAGGACGGCGAGCCATACGCAGCCGCTCCGTTCCGCCCTGGCAAGGAAGGCGACAGGGGTGGTGCGATCGATGCGGCAGAGATTCTTGCGGCGCTGTCTGCCGGGCAAGAAGCTGGTTCCGTATCAATGCCTTGGCGGGCGCACTGCACAATCGAGATCGAGAATTTCGCGCAACTGCGCCGGCACGTAGGGGTCGCCCGGGCAGCTCGCTTTATCCCGCAATTGGCGAAGCATATCTCGCGTCTGGTGGCCGGCGTGTGCTTCGGTGCGCCGGGGCAGCGATCGCTCGAGTTCAGCTTCGCGATCGCCGACGCCGAGCGGGCAGAACTGGCGCTGGCGGCAGTGAAGGCCAGTCTGGATGCGCTCGAACCGGTCGACAGCGTGCCGCACCGGCTCGAACTCGCACTGGCCGGCGTAGTTGGACCCGCCGATCAGTCCGATCACGTTCGCGTCGCCGAGGAGCTCGAAGATGCATTGTTGCTGGCGCGGACCGAGCGGCGGATCGTGTGTCGTGACGTTTCGGTCGATTCGCCGGCGTTCGACAAGCTCAGTCTGATCAGGGACCTGTCGACCGCGCTGTCCGGCGAAGAGATGTTCCTGCAGTACCAGCCGAAGATTCACGTGCGTAATCGCACGATCACCAGTGCCGAGGCGCTGATCCGCTGGCAGCATCCGACGCGTGGGCTCGTTTCCCCGGGCGAGTTCATCCCGGCCGCCGAGGAATCGCGGCAGGTCCGCGCGCTGACGCTATGGACGCTCGAAAAGGTGATCGCGGATCAGATCAGCCTGCGCGATGCCGGTCACGACCTGGAAATTTTCATCAACATTTCCGGTCAGCTCCTTTCGGACGGCGATTTCATTCGGGAGGCCGGCGATCGCATCCGGCAGAGCGGCGCTCGGATCGGATTGGAGATTACCGAGACCTCGGTCATTCGGGATCCTGAGACAGCGATCTCGCATCTGCGCCACCTCGACAAGATCGGCATCCCCATCGCGATCGACGACTACGGCGCCGGCCTGTCGTCGCTTGCCTATCTTAAGCAGCTCCCCGCGCGGGAGCTGAAGATCGACAAGATGTTCGTGACCCAGCTGACGAGCAGCAATCGCGATCCGCTGATCGTGCGGTCGACCATCGATCTCGCCCATGCGCTCGAGATGGAAGTGACCGCCGAGGGCGTCGAATCGCAGGCGGCGCTGGCGCTGCTGACGGTCATGGGCTGCGACATGGTGCAGGGTTTCCTGATCAGCGAGCCGATTTCGCTGCAGGCGCTGAAGAACTATCTGGAGAACGAGCATCCGTTCTCAGAGGATGCCGCGCGCGGCTCCTTCATCCAGCCGGCGAGCTTTTGGAAGCGCGCTTGATCGGGCGGGGGGCGATGTCCGCGCCTGATCGCACCGCTGCGTGGCTTGCAAGCGCCTGGTGCGCACTCGCGCTCTTTCTGCTGCTCACCGTGAGCGGCATCGCCCATGCCGAACAGCCAAACGGCGAGACCTCAATATCGGGTTGGCGGCAGGCGGAGGTCGTTCTCAATCGCGCCAAGGCGACGATGCCCGTCAGCCCCGCGGCAGTGCTGACGATGATCAAGCCTGTAGAGGCGTTCGCCTTCGCTCAGCAGCCCAGCGGGCGCCAGCGCCAGCTCATGGCGAAGGTCCGCTGGCTTGGGGGCGCCGCGCAACTGCGACTAGAGCATCCCGAACGGGCGAAGCCCTTGATCGAAAGCGGCTTGGCGCTGGTGGCCGGAGAGGGCGACATAAAGCTGA
>JBQCHA010000128.1:0-9014 GCA_051955175.1 Sphingomonas sp. | reverse complement strand
GCGGCGGCGATGTGCAACTGCAGCTGGTTCTGGCCGCCGCTCACCGTCGCATTGGGCGACAGGAGCGCGCCGGACGCTGTGAACGGGGTGCCGCGCGCCGTGCCCTTGCCGGTGAAGCGGATCGCGCTGGCGAAACGCGTGTCCTCGGCGCGCACCGTCTTCACCGCGATGTCGGCGGCGAGCCGCATCTTCGGATCGCGGTAATGCAGCACCGTGCCATTAACCAAGGCGCGTCGGATCAGCGGAAGCTCCAGCGGCTTGCCCGACTTGTTCTCGCTGAACGTCCAGGTGTTGTTGCCGTGGTCGCGATCCCATTCGAGGTCGACATGCCCGTTCCTGAGATCGAGCCAGTTGATCCGCCGGTTGCCGAACAGCGTGGGCAAGGTGGCGATGCGGGCATCGACCTTGTCGGCGGTGAAGAAGTTCGGCGTGCCCGCCCAGTCCGGGTTGCTGATCGACAGGCCGTCGGCGCGGAACTTCAGCGTGATGGGATCGAAATAGAATTGAAAATCGCCGGCGACCTTGATCTGGCGGTGGGTCATGCCGCCGACGATGTGTTCGAACGGATGTTTCAGGAACCGCCCCTTGGTGACGTAGAGCACCGTCCAGGCGAGCACGATCAGGCCGATGATCGTGGCGACGACGGCGATCACGCTGGCCAGCGGGGTGCCGATGGCGCGGCCGGGACGCGCGCGCCGATCCTCGCGAGTCGGGCTCGGCTCGGCCGTGTCGGACCTTATTACGGGCGCGTCAGCATCCGCCATCCGCGTCTAAATCCGCACGCGCGCCACTGGTTCCCGGCGGTTGCAATCGGCAACCGGTTCCGCTAAGGGCCCCGCTTCCCGCGAGATCATGAAGGGACTGCCCGGCCGGTATGGGCTGCCGTGGCCGTCCGTAATCGTCGCGAAGCACAAGGAGACGAAAATGCCCAAGCTCAAGACCAAGAGCGGTGTGAAGAAGCGCTTCAAGCTCACCGCCACCGGCAAGATCAAGCACGGCGTGGCCGGCAAGCGCCACCGCCTCATCAGCCACAATGCGAAGTATATCCGCCAGAACCGCGGCACCACGGTGCTGTCGAAGGCCGATACCGCGACTGTTAAGGCCTGGGCGCCTTACGGGCTGAACTGAGGAGGGCTTAGCACATGGCACGCATCAAGCGCGGCACCACGACCCGCGCCAAGCACAAGCGGATCCTCGAATCGGCGAAGGGCTATTACGGCCGTCGCAAGAACACGATCCGCATCGCGCGTCAGGCGGTCGAAAAGGCCGGCCAGTACGCCTATCGCGACCGCAAGGTTAAGAAGCGCTCGTTCCGCGCGCTGTGGATCCAGCGCATCAACGCCGCGACCCGCGCCGAGGGCCTGACCTACGGCCAGTTCATGCACGGGCTGAAGCTCGCCGGCATCGAACTCGACCGGAAGGTGCTCGCCGACATCGCGATGAACGAGGGCGAAGCGTTTAGCGCCATCGTCGCACAGGCGAAGGCGGCACTGCCCCAGGCCGCCTGAAGCGACCTGTAGCGATTGCACGAATAGGGGCGTCGGTGGTTTGCCACCGGCGCCCTTTTCGTTATCGGGGCCTCGGCCACGGAAGAGGTTGATGTGACGGACTTGACGGCAATGCAGGGCGACGTGCTGGGGCGGATCGCGGCGGCGGATGATCTCGACACGGTCGAGGCGATCCGGGTCGAAGCGCTGGGTAAATCGGGGAGCGTGACCGCGCTGCTGAAATCGCTCGGCAAGATGACGCCGGAGGAGCGGCAGGTGGAAGGCCCGCGCATCCACGGACTGCGCGAGGCGGTGACCGAGGCGATCGGCGCGCGCAAGGCGGCGCTGGAGCGCGCGGTGCTCGATGCGAAGCTGGCCGCCGAGACGGTCGACATGACGCTGCCCGCTCAGGCGCCGCTGGCCGGTACGGTGCATCCGGTGAGCCAGGTGATGGACGAGCTTGCCGAGATTTTCGCCGACCTGGGCTTCGCCGTTGCGACGGGGCCCGAGATCGAAGACGACTGGCACAATTTCACCGCGCTCAACATTCCCGAAAGTCACCCGGCGCGGGCGATGCACGACACTTTCTACTTCCCGGAAGATGGTTCGGGTGAACGGAAAATGCTGCTCCGCACGCACACCTCGCCCGTGCAGATCCGGACGATGATGCAGCACAAGCCGCCGATCCGGATCATCGCCCCGGGGCGGACCTATCGCTCCGACTCCGACGCGACGCACACGCCGATGTTCCACCAGGGTGAGGGGCTGGTGATCGACAAGGGCATCACGCTGGGCCATCTCAAGTGGACGCTGGAGACGTTCCTCAAGGCGTTCTTCGAGCGTGACGATATCGTGCTGCGCCTGCGCCCCAGCTATTTCCCGTTCACCGAACCGTCGGCGGAGGTCGACGTCGGCTTCTCGATCGAGAAGGGCAAGCGCGTGATCGGTGGTTCGGAAGGATGGATGGAGGTGCTCGGCTCGGGCATGGTGCACCCCAAGGTGATCGCGGCCTGCGGGCTCGATCCCGACGAATGGCAGGGCTTTGCGTTCGGCTGCGGGATCGACCGATTGGCGATGCTCAAATACGGGATGGATGACTTGCGCGCGTTCTTCGACGGCGATCTGCGCTGGCTGAAGCATTACGGCTTTTCGGCGCTCGACGTGCCCACGCTCAGCGGGGGAGTGGGGGCATGAAGTTCACGCTCGGCTGGCTCAAGGAGCATCTCCAGACCGACGCCTCGCTCGACGACATCGTCGAGGCGCTGACCCGCGTCGGCCTCGAGGTCGAGGGCGTCGATAATCCGGGCGAGAAACTCGCGGCCTTCACGGTGGCGAAGGTGCTGACCGCCGCGCCGCATCCCAATGCCGACAAGCTGCAGGTGCTGTCGGTCGATGCCGGCAAGGGACCTTTGCAGGTCGTGTGCGGTGCGCCCAATGCCCGCGCAGGGCTGGTCGGCGTGTTCGGCCCGCCGGGCGCCTTCGTGCCGGGGAGCGGGTTCGAGCTGAAGGTCGCGGCGATCCGCGGCGTCGAATCGAACGGCATGATGTGTTCCGCACGCGAGCTCGAGATCGGCGAGGGGCATGACGGCATCATCGAGCTGCCCCAGGATGCGCCGGTCGGCACTGCGTACCCGGATTATGCCGGGCTCAACGACCCGGTGATCGACGTCTCGATCACCCCCAACCGGCAGGATTGCATGGGCGTGCGCGGCATCGCGCGAGACCTCGCGGCGGCGGGGTTGGGCACGCTGAAGCCGCTGGCGGAAGTGTATCGCACCGACGCGATCTCGCCGGTCGCCGGTGAGGGGACTGGGCCCGACGTGCGCACCGATGATGCGGAGGGCTGTCCGGCGTTCTACGCGCAGGCGGTGTCGGGCGTGACCAACGGCGAGGCGCCCGAATGGATGCGCCGCTTCCTCACCGCTACGGGTCAGAAGCCGATATCGACCTTGGTCGACATCACCAATTTCGTGATGATCGATCTCGGCCGGCCGCTGCACGTCTATGATCGCGCCAGGCTGTCGGGCGGCCTCGTCGCGCGGCGGGCGAAGGCGGGCGAGAGCGTGCTGGCGTTGAACGGCAAGACCTACACGCTCGACGAGACAATGACGGTGATCGCCGACGATGCCCATGTCCACAACATCGGCGGCATCATGGGCGGCGAGGAGTCGGGCGTGACCGCGGGCACCACCGACGTGCTGATCGAATGCGCCTATTTCGATCCCGACCATATCGCGCGCACCGGGCAGAAGCTGGCGCTGACCAGCGATGCGCGCCAGCGGTTCGAGCGCGGCGTCGATCCGGCGTTCCTCGACGACGGACTCGCCATCGCGTGCCGGCTGGTGCTCGATCATTGTGGCGGCACGGCGAGCGGGGTGACGCGCGCCGGCAAGCCGCCGCACGGCGAACGAACGATCGCCTACGATCCCTATCGCGTCGAGACCTTGGGCGGCCTGACCGTCTCGCCGCATCGCCAGGCCGCGATTTTCGAGCGGCTGGGTTTCGCGGTCGAGGTGATCGGCGAATGCGACTGGCGGGTGACGGTGCCGAGCTGGCGGCGCGACGTCGACGGTGCCGCCGACCTAGTCGAGGAGATCGTCCGCATCGAAGGCATCGACAAGGTGCTGCCGGTGCCGCTCGACCGCGTTCCCGGCGTGGCGCGGCCGACCGCGACGCCCGAGCAGAAGCTGGAGCGGCGCGTGCGGCGCGCTGCCGCTGCCCGCGGGCTCGACGAGGCGGTGACGTGGAGCTTCCTCGCCGAGGCTGAGGCGGCGCCGTTCGGCGGCGGCGCCTGGACGCTGGCCAATCCGATCAGCGAGGAGCTGAAGGTGATGCGCCCGTCGCTGCTGCCCGGGCTGCTGTCGGCGGCGGCACGCAATGCAAAGCGCGGCGCGGACAGCGTGCGGCTGTTCGAGATCGGGCGGCGTTATCTCGCCGATGGCGCCAAATCCGACGAACGACCGACGCTGGGCGCCGTGCTCGCCGGTGATCGCCAGCCGCGCCATTGGACGACGGGCAAGGCACAGGGCTTCGACGCGTTCGACGCCAAGGCGGAGGCGCTGGCGCTGCTCGCCGCGGCGGGGGCACCGGTCGACAACCTGCAGGTGATGGGCCAGGAATCGAACTCATCGGGTGATGCCTGGCATCCCGGCCAGTCGGGCACGCTCCGGCTGGGGCCGAAGACGGTGCTCGCCGCGTTCGGCATGGTCCATCCGCTGGTGCTGAAGGCGTTCGATCTCAGCGGGCCCGTGGCGGCGGTCGAGCTCTATCTTGACGCCATCCCGGCGAAGCGCGCCTCGGGTTTCATGCGCCCGGCCTATACGCCGCCCGCGTTGCAGGCGGTGACGCGCGACTTTGCTTTCCTGGTCCCTGAAGATGTCAGTGCCGACGCGCTGGTGCGCGCGGTGAAGGGCGCGGACAAGACGGCGATCGTCGGCGCGCGGCTGTTCGACCTGTTCACCGGCCAGGGCGTCGAGCCGGGGCACAAGAGCCTCGCCGTCGAGGTGACCTTGCAGCCCAAGGACAAGAGCTTCACCGACGAGGAGCTGAAGCGCATCGCCGACAAGGTGGTCGCCGCGGCGGCCAAGCTGGGGGCGAGCCTGCGCGGTTGAGCGGCGGCGATGTGGCTTTCGATGGAACGGCCGGGGCGCTGAGGCGTCCCCGGCACGACGCAGATTGGGAGCGCGAATGATGGCTGAACGGCAGATGGTCGAGATCGGCAACGGCACGATGTGGGCGGCGATCAACCCCTATGGGGCGGAGCTGACGCATTTCCACGATGCCGAAGGTCGTGAGCTGATGACCGACGCCGATCCGGCCTATTGGCCCAAGCACGCGCCGATCCTGTTCCCGGTGGTGGGCGAGACCAACGGCCATGTCATCCGGGTGGACGGCACCGAATATCCGATGGGCCGCCACGGCTTCGCGCGCGACATGATGTTCGAGCTGGCCGAGCATGAGCCGACGCGTGCGGTGTTCCAGCTGACCGACAACGAGCTGACGCGGGAGCATTATCCCTTCGCCTTCCTGCTGGAGATCGCATTCACGCTGGACGGCACGACGCTGATGCTCGATGCGCGGATCGAGAACCGGTCGGACGGCGCCATGCCGGCGCAGTTCGGCTTCCACCCCGCGCTGGCCTGGCCGCTGCCCTATGGCGAGCCGCGCGACGACCACCGCATCGTGTTCGATACCGACGAGCCGGCCGAGCTGCTCGAACTGTCGCAGCAGGGCCTCGTCGCCGAGGCGCGGCGGGCGAGCCCGCTCGATGGGCGCGAGCTCCGGCTGCGCGATGCGTTGTTCCGCGACGATGCCTTGATCTGGGATCCGGTGCATTCGGGCATGGTCCGCTATGGCGCCAGCAAGGGCCCGCGGCTGGAGGTGGCATTTCCCGACACGCCGCGGCTGGGCGTGTGGAGCAAGCCCGGATCGCGCTTCGTGTGCATCGAGCCGTGGCACGGCCTCGCCGATCCCGACGGCTTCACCGGCGAACTGCGCGACAAGCCCGGCGTGTTCGAGATCGCGCCGGGCGACGAGAAACGGATCGGGATGAGTATCACGCTGGCGGGGTGAGAAACTGCGTTGGGCGGTCATCGTCACCGTTCCGGCGCTGCGCGGCTGACGGGCCAAGCCGATGCGGATCGGGTCGCCCAAGGCCGCTGCTGCTTGAGGCTCGACGGCGCGCGCTGCGAAGGGTAGGGCGCGCGACACGATGACCGACGCATTCCCCCGCCGCACCTTCGCGATCATTTCACACCCCGACGCCGGCAAGACCACGTTGACCGAAAAGCTGTTGGTCGCCGGCGGCGCGATCCACCTCGCCGGCGAGGTGAAGGCGCGCGGGGCGAACCGGCGCGCGCGCTCCGACTGGATGAAGATCGAGCAGCAGCGCGGGATTTCGGTGACCAGCTCGGTGATGACCTTCGAGAGGGACGGAATCACCTTCAACCTGCTCGACACGCCGGGGCACGAGGATTTTTCCGAAGACACCTATCGCACGCTGACCGCGGTCGATTCGGCGGTGATGGTGATCGACGCCGCACGCGGCATCGAGGCGCAGACGAGGAAACTGTTCGAGGTGTGCCGGCTGCGCTCGGTGCCGATCATCACCTTCGTCAACAAGGTCGATCGCGAAGGCCGCGCGCCGTTCGAACTGCTCGACGAGATCGCCGACGTGCTGGCGCTCGACGTCTGCCCGATGAGCTGGCCGGTCGGCATGGGCGGCACGTTCGAGGGCGTGTACGACATCGCGCACAACCGCGTCGCGCGCCCCGAGGGGCCCAGCCGCGAATTCCTCGGCAAGCTGGAGGATGCGCCGACGCTGCCCGCCGACGTCGGCGAGGAGGTCGAGCTGGCCCAGGCGGGCTATGCCGCGTTCGACAGGGAGGCCTATCGCCACGGCGACCTCACCCCGGTCTATTTCGGCTCGGCGCTGAAGGATTTCGGCGTCGCCGAACTGATCGACGCGCTGGCAACCTATGCGCCGGGCCCGCGCCCGCAGCCGGCCGAGCCGGCGCCGGTCTCGCCCGAGGGCGAAGAAGTGACCGGCTTCGTGTTCAAGGTGCAGGCCAATATGGACCCGCAGCACCGTGACCGCATCGCGTTCATGCGGCTGTGCTCGGGCACGTTCAAGCGCGGCATGAAGCTCACGCCGACGGGGCACGGTAAGCCGATCGCGGTTCACTCGCCGATCCTGTTCTTCGCGCAGAACCGCGAGCTCGCCGACGAGGCGTTTCCCGGCGACATCATCGGCATCCCCAACCACGGCACGCTGCGCGTCGGCGACACGCTCTCCGAAAAGGCCGATGTACGCTTCACCGGCCTGCCGAACTTCGCGCCCGAAATTCTGCGCCGCGTGGCGCTCAAGGACCCGACCAAGACCAAGCAGTTGAGGAAGGCGCTCGACGACATGGCCGAGGAGGGCGTGACGCAGGTCTTCTATCCGGAGATCGGCTCCAACTGGGTGATCGGCGTGGTCGGCCAGCTCCAATTGGAGGTGCTGGTGAGCCGGCTGGAGGCCGAATACAAGGTCGCCGCGGGGCTGGAGATGGCGCCGTTCGAAACCGCGCGCTGGGTGGCGGCGGACGACCCCGCCGACCTCAAGGCCTTCACCGACCTGAACCGCGCCGCGATGGCCAAGGACCGCGACGGCAATCCGGTGTTCATGGCCAAGACGGCGTGGGAAGTCGGCTATGTCGCCGAACGCTATCCCAAGGTCCGCTTCCTGGCGACGCGCGAGCGATAGCGGGGGCTAGGCGGTCCAGGCGCGGCGTAGCGGCCTCACCGCCATCAGCATCAATAGCGCGGCGACGACATAGAAGCCGAGGCAGAGGATCGCCGCGTTGCGCAGCGCATTCTCGGCATAGGTGGCGGTCATCGCATCGGACAGCCGGCCCATCAGCCACGGGCCGATTCCGAGCCCGATCAGGTTGTTGATCAGGAGGAAGCTCGCCGAGGCGGTGGCGCGCATGTGCGCGGGGACCAGGTGCTGCACGGCCGTCGTCACCGGTGCCAGCCACAGCAGGTTCAGCATGTTGGGCACCAGCAGCAAGGCCCAGGCGAGCGCGGGCGTGCCGGAGAACAGCAGGCCGGCGGCATAGGTCGGCGCGGTGATCAGCCAGGCGATGGCGGGGAGCTTGGCATACCAGCCATGGTCGCCGGGGCCGAGCCGGTCGGCCAGCCAGCCGCCACCGAACACGCCGGCGGTGCCGCCGATCAGCAGCAGCGAGCCCATGAACTGCCCGGTGGTGATGAGGTCGAAATGGAAGCTGCGGACCAGCACCGACGGCGCCCATAGCGCGAGGCCGTAGCCGCACAGCGAACTGCATCCGGCGGCGAGCGAGATCAGCCAGAAGGCGGGCTTGCGCGCCAGCAGCGGGAAGACGGCGCCGAGCGGCATGGACGCCGCCGCCGTGTGGCGCGGCGGATCGCGCACGATCAGGCGGCAGGCGGGCGCGATGACGATGCCGGCGATGCCGACGATGTAGAAGGCGGTGCGCCAGTGGATTGCCGAGGCGATGTACGCGCCGAGCAACGTGCCGCCGGCGAGCCCCACCGGAATGCCGAGCGAATAGACCGCGAGCGCCCGCGCGCGGCTCGCCGGCGGGAAGTAATCGGCGATGAGGGCATAGGAGGGGGCGACCCCGCCCGCCTCGCCCACGCCGACCCCGAGGCGGTAGAGGAACAGCTGGCCGACGCCGGTGGCGGTGCCGCACAGCGCGGTGAAGGCGCTCCATACCGCCAGGCTGCCGGTGATCACCCACGACCGGCTGGTGCGATCGGCAAGATAGGCGAGCGGCACGCCGAGCACCGAATAGAGGATGGCGAAGGCAGTACCGCCGATGATGCCGAATTGCGCGTCGCTGAGATGGAGGCTGGCCTGGATCGGTTTGGCCAGGATGCCCAGGATCTGCCGGTCGAGGAAGTTGAACGTGTAGACCACCAGCAGCATCGTCAGCACCAATGCCGGATAGCCCGGCCGCTCGGTCCTGCTCGTCATCGCGCCCCTCCCTGTGTCTGTCTTTATGA
>JBQCHA010000127.1:0-2833 GCA_051955175.1 Sphingomonas sp. | reverse complement strand
CTTCCTGAGCGAACAGCTTCTTCATGAACTCGGGATGCGCGCGGCTCAGGAAAATCTGCGGGCCGCGGGCTTCGCGGCGGACGGACATGATCAGCGAGCGAATGCGGTCGCCGACGCGGACCATCTCGCGCGGGATCTGCTGGTCGCGCCGGATCACGCCCTCGGCACGGCCGAGATCGACCACGATGTGACCGAACTCGACGCGCTTGACGACGCCGGTGATGATCTCGCCGATGCGGTCCTTGAACTCTTCATACTGGCGCTCGCGCTCGGCATCGCGGACCTTCTGGAAGATCACCTGCTTGGCGGCCTGGGCGGCGATGCGGCCGAATTCGATCGGCGGCAGCGGATCGACGATATAGTCGCCGACCACGGCACCGGCCTGCAACTTCTGCGCGTCCTTGACCGAGACCTGCTTGAAATAATCGTCGACCGCCTCGACCACCTCGACGACGCGCCACAGGCGCAGGTCGCCGCTTTCCGGGTCCAGCTTGGCGCGGATGTCGTTCTCGGCGCCGTAGCGGGCACGCGCGGCGCGCTGGATCGCGTCCTCCATCGCCTCGATGACGATGCTCTTGTCGATCAGCTTCTCGCGCGCGACCGAATCGGCGATGGCGAGCAGTTCGGCCCGATTGGCGGAAATGGCGGTGGCCATGGGTCTCAGTCCTGTCCTTCACTGTCGGCGTCGGGCGCCGTTTCCTCGAATTCGTCGGCGCCCTCTGCGGATAGGGGCGCGGTAGCGGCGATCAGCGCGTCGGTCATCAACAGCTTCGCATCGGCGACGGCGTCGAAGCCGACCCGCATCGTCTCATGCTTCTTGACGTCGATGACGATCAGGCCGTCCTCGACGCCCTTCAATACACCCGTCAGCTGCTTGCGGCCATCCATCGGCTCGACCAGCTTCAGCCGCGCCTCATGCCCGGCCCAGTCGGCATAGTCCTGCAGCCGGGTGAGCGGCCGGTCGATGCCGGGCGAGCTGACTTCCAGCCGATAGGCGTGCGCGATCGGATCGCGGCCGGCGGCTTCCAGCTCGTCGAGCTTGTCGGAAATGCGGTGCGACAGCGCCGAGCAATCGTCGATGGTCAGCTGCCGCGTCGTCGGGCGCTCGGCCATCACCTGCAGCGTCGGGTCCGACGTGCCGCCGATCATCTTGACGCGCACGAGATCGAAACCGAGCGCTTTCGCTTCCGGCTCGATGATCCGCGTCAATTGGTCGATATCGGCCATAAGGCTCCCTTGCAGGCATGTCCCGGTGCCGCCGGCCCCGGGTCGGGACCAGCCTCTGCACCACCAGCGATGTAGAGAAGGCACGGGCGATATAGGCGAGCCGCGCGCGGTTGGCAACTGGGGCCGGTGGACGTTGGAGAATGCGGCGCCAGGGGGCGTGCCGCACGGCGAACGCTATTGGCGCCATGGCGCCACCTCCCGTCATTCCCGCGAAGGCTGGACTCCAGAAGCACCAGCCTTGCCGAAGGAGCCGCTACGTCACCCCGTATGGATTCCCGCCTGCGTGGGAATGACGCTGGCGGTGTCCGGTAGGGGCTCCGCAGGGAACGGCACCCGGGACTTCAGACCGGAATGTCCCCAGCCTCCGTCCTCAGCCGCGCTCCGCCTGACGCGCGGCGACACGCCGCTCGATCGCGTCCCAGATCATACCGGTGGTGTCGGTGCCGTTGAACCGATCGATCGCGACGATGCCGGTCGGCGAGGTGACGTTGATCTCCGTCAGCCATCTGCCGCCGATCACGTCGATGCCGACGAACAACAGGCCGCGCCGCATGAGCTCGGGGCCGAGCACCGCGCAGATTTCCCGTTCGCGCGGCGTCAGCTCGGTCTTTGCCGCCGAGCCGCCGACCGCGAGGTTGGAGCGGATCTCGCCCTCGCCGGGGAAGCGGTTGATCGCGCCGGCCACCTCGCCGTCGACCAGCACGATGCGCTTGTCGCCCTGCGTGATCTCGGGGATGAACGCCTGCACCATATGCGGCTCGCGATAGGCGGTGTTGAACACCTCGATCAGCGAGGAAAGGTTGGCGCCGTCGGGACCGATCTTGAAGATCGCCTTGCCGCCGTTGCCGTGCAGCGGCTTGACGACGATCTCGCCATGCTGGGCAAGGAAGCGCCGCGCTTCGTCGAGGCTGCGCGTCACCAGCGTCGGCGGCATGAACTGCGGGTAATCGAGCACGAACACTTTTTCGGGCGCATTGCGCACGCTGGCCGGATCGTTGACGACGAGGGTGCGGTCGCTGATCCGCTCGAGCAGGTGGGTGGCGGTGATGTAGCCCAAGTCGAACGGCGGGTCCTGCCGCATCAGCACGACATCGGCCTCGTCGCCCAGATCGAGCCGGACCGGATCGCCGAAGGTGAAATGGTCGCCCTCGACGCGCTGCACCGTCACCGGATGCGCCTCTGTCCACACGCGGCCGTCGGCATAGTTCAGCGCTTCGGGAGCATAATGGAACAGGCGGTGCCCGCGCGCCTGGGCGGCGAGCATCAGCGCGAAGCTCGAATCGCCGGCGATGATGATCTGGTCGAGCGGGTCCATCTGAACGGCGACGGTGAGCGTCATGCGGGTCTCCTGATTACGACGCGCATGTAGGGGGGCAGGCGGACGAAGTCACCCGATCCAGGCATTCTCGATATGGCGCGGCCTCGAGCCGGGGGCGAGCAGGATCACATCGACGCGGATGTCGTCGCCGGGGCCGGCATAGCGCGGCATCAGCACCTCGGCCGCCGCGGCGACGCGGGCGAGGCGACGCTCGTCGATGGCGAAGTCCAGTTCGGCAGCACTCTTGCGCACCTTCACCTCGACGAAGGCGATCAGCGTGCCACGGCG
>JBQCHA010000126.1:0-12075 GCA_051955175.1 Sphingomonas sp. | reverse complement strand
CGACGGTCATCGGGCGGGGGGCTGGGTGGTGCATGGCGCGCGGGCTTTTGACAGTACGGTTGCGCTATGGCAAGGCGCCCCCCACTTTGCACGACCTGCAATTCCCACACACTTTTGAAAGGCAAGAGGCGGCACATGGTGAAGCCGGAATGGGGCACGAAGCGAACCTGCCCGAAATGCGCAACGCGATTCTACGATCTCGGCAAGGATGATCCGGTCACCTGCATCGAATGCGGCACCAGCTGGATGCCCGAGCCGGTGCTGAAGTCGAAGCAGCCGCTGCCCTTCGAACAGGGCAATGAGGAAGAGCGCAAGAAGAAGGACGCCGCACTCGCCGGGGGTGACGAGGAGCAGGACGACGACCTCAACATCGACGACGAGGACGATGAAGCCTCGCCCGACGACGAGGTCGATCTGGGCGGCGACGACGATCTCGGCGTCAAGCGCGCCGAAGAGGACGACGAAAACTAAACAGGGCTTGCAATGGGAGCGTCGCCCGTTTAGGGGCGACGCCTTCCCGACGGAAACGGGGCCGTAGCTCAGCTGGGAGAGCGCTACACTGGCAGTGTAGAGGTCAGGGGTTCGATCCCCCTCGGCTCCACCATCCAAGCCTTGGATCGGCTTGAATGAGTGGTTTATTCGACCGTGGTACGGTCATCTTCCGACATCGCGATTTGGCACCGGGCGTTGCGTCCGCGCCCACGCTGGTGGGCGCAGCGCGTCAAAAGCTCGCCGTCAGGTCCATATAACCGTAGTGCGTGTCGCCAGTCGCCGGCGCGTTGGGGGCATCCTCGAGGAAACGCCCCTTCAACAGAACGGCGCCGCCGATCTCCAGCCGCAGCCGCCGCTTCACCAGCCAATAGCCCGTTCGCGCCTCAAGCTGCGTTCCGGCATAATGGCCGGATCTGCCGCTCTTGTCGCGCACACCTGTCTTGGCCAAGCTGTCCGTCGCGCTGTCCAGCCAGACGCCGCGGACGCCCGCAAAGCCATCGAGACGCGGGGACGGCTGTGCGGAGAGCCGCAGACCGGGCGAAACCAGGTTATTCCAGCTTAACGGGCCATAGATGCTCGTCGGCCCGAACACGCTGCGCCGTGTGCCGTAGAGCATGTCGAAGCGGCCGTAATGCCGTGCATCGCGCCGGTCGCCGGAAGCATAGTCGAATTCCGCCGAGATGCGTGGCCGCCAGGCGCTGGCGAAGGTCCAGCCGGTTTCGGCGTGCGCGAACCCGGCACGGACGAGCAGGTCGGTCGTGTCCGCGGCGGCGGTCGTCGCACGAATGGTCCCGACCTGCGCGGCCCCCTCTACGTCGAAGTCCAGCGTGTTGGCCGCTTGTTTGCTGAACAATCGGCCGCCGAAGGTGACGAGCTTGCGGTTTGCCGTCGGCGCGTCCGTGTCGTCGTGTTCGGCGAGGCGATAAACATAGACTTCGCCGGTCGCGCCCGCGACGAGCTTCGCCTGCGAGAGGCTGCCGCCAAAGAACGTCGTCGTGCGGGAGATGCGGTCGAGCTCGACCTTGTTGTCCTGCACCTCGGCAACGGCGGAGGGCAGGGTGTCGAACGGGCGCGTCCAGAAGCCGGTGAAGCGGGTATCACCGGCGCTCCACTGCAGTTGCGCCCCGGCAAAAGTGTTGGTGTTGTTGCCGAAGTTCGACGCGCCGACCAGTCGGCCCGATCCGATCTTCTGGCTGAAGCGGCCAACCTTCAGGCGCGCCTTGCCGCCAGCGAGGTGGTCTGCATCGAACGCGATCCATGCTTGCAGCGGCTCGAGCGTGTTGATGCTGGTGCCGCGCGCGGCCGACCCGTCATCGATCGACAGCGCGCGCGCGTCGCGCAGCTCGCCGCCGACGGCGACAGCGCCGAAATCGGCCTCGGCGAGCACATTGAGGCGCGACGATACGAATAGTTCGTGATCGGTGGCCGCGGGACGGAACTCGCCGTCGAGCGCTTCCATGCGAACGCGCGCATTGGCCGAAATCGTGATGTCCGGCCCCGATTTGTCTTCAGTCGCGGCCTGGGCAGCGGTCGGCGACAGCATCGCCGCTGCCACCGCGGCGCCTGCAACCAAAGGAAAAGACAAGAACTGTACGAACTTACGACGCATGTACCCCTCCGACGACGGTCGAGTAGACCATTATAGAAGACAAGCATCGGAGGTGGCCGCGAGGGCGTGATGGCTAGTATTACTACGTAAGTGAGCAATAGGCGTCAGCAAAAGGTGCCGAGGCGTAAGTCGCCGTTACTCTTCGATATCTCCGGAGGTCGTTGAAAAGGCGGTCGCGGCGCAACCGGTGCGCTGGCGATCCTCTATAAGAGGGGGTGATGATGCAGGGCGCCTCAATCAACCTTCAATTCTAGAGAGAACCGACCGTGGCTACTATCTCCAACCTTCGGATTTCGGCGAAGATTTTGATCGGCGTCGCGCTGTCGACGATGCTGACGATCATGATCGCCTGGCTCGGGGTCGTGTCGCTGCGATCCACGTCGAACGTGGCACGCGACATTTCCGAACGGAACGCTGAGGCGCTGCTGCTGGCCGGCAACATCAACACCGCGCAGAACCGCGTGCAGCAAACCTGGCTATTTTCGGCGATCGAACACGATCCCAATGATTTCAAGGGCTTCGTGCGGCAGGTCGAACAAACCACCGCCCAGATCGACCATGACACCGACGCGCTGGAGGCGCTGGTGCCGGCAAGCACCAAGGCGGATGTCGCGGCGTTGCGCAAGGCGCAGCGTGACTATCGCCAGCAGACCGCGAAGATTCCGCCGCTGTGGTTCCAGGGCCGGCTGGATGATGCCCAGGACGTGCTGCAGCATGATGCGAAAGAACCCTTCGCCGCTGCCGATGCCGCCGCGCGGACGATTTCCGCCGCGGTGCGTCAGAACGCCTCGGCCAACTCACGGATGCTCGCCCAGGACGCGCGCTCGACGATCCGGACGATGATCACCGTTTCGGTGATCGGACTGATCGCGATTCTGGCGCTGGTGCTGAGCATGGTGCGCTATCAGATCACGCGTCCGCTGGAGGCGATCACCGAACGGATGCGCCGCCTAGCCCAGGGCGATACCAACATCGACGTCGATCACCAGGACCGCCAGGACGAGATCGGCGAGATGGCCAAGGCGGTGCTGGTCTTCCGCGACAATGCCCGCCAGCAGGCTGCCGACGCGGCTGCCAAGGCGCAGAGCGAGGCGGAACAGCAGTTGGTCGTGGATGCGCTGAGCGACTCGCTCAACGGCCTGTCGACGGGCGATCTCACGGTCGACATCGTCGCCACCTTCCCGCCAGCTTATGCCCAGGTGCGCACCAACTTCAATCAGGCGGTGTCCAACCTTCGCGAGTTGATCGGCGCCGTGACGCTGTCGACGGCCAGCATCGATACCGGCGCACGGGAGATTGCCGCGGCGTCGGAGAATCTGGCGCGCCGGACCGAAGGCAATGCGGCCAGCCTGGAGGAAACCTCTGCTGCCGTCACGCAGATGAACGGTCGTCTGCACGCAACCGCGGTGGCGGCGAAGCAGACCGTCGAGCGGGCCGATGGCGCCAGCCACACCGTTGCGCAGGGCCGCGAGGTTGCCGACCGCGCCGTCCAGGCGATGAGCCGCGTGTCGGAATGCGCGGAGGGGATCGACGGCGTGATCGAGAGCCTCGACAAGATCGCTTTCCAGACGCGAGTGCTGGCAATGAACGCCGCCGTCGAGGCTGGCCGTGCCGGTGAGGCAGGCCGCGGCTTTGCGGTCGTCGCCGATCTCGTCTCGGCGCTCGCGATGCGAGCCGAGGAGGAAGCCAAGCGCGTCCGCGATCAGCTTACCGTCACCCGCGAGGAGATCGAGAGCGCGGTGGACATGGTCCAGAACGTCGATGGCGCGTTCGCGAAGATCCTGAGCGACGTCGGCGAGGTGCACGGTCTGCTTCAGGACATCGCCGAAGCGAACGAGGCGCAGTCGAGCGCGATCACGCAGGTCAGCACCGCGATCGGTGCAATGGATCAGGCGACCCAGCAGAATGCGGCGATGGTCGAGGAAACGTCGGCTGCGGCGCGTACGCTTTCCAGCGAAGTCTCCGGTCTCGCCGAACGCGCGAGCGGCTTCCGGATCGGAAGCGCCGACGAGCCGTCCGTGGCCGATATCGGCAAGCCGATGCGGCGGGCAGCGGCGACCCGGGGCGCGGCGAGCGCCGTCGCCTATCAAATGGCCTGAGCGGACCAAGCGCCGGCCGGTGACCAGCGCGGACGCGTGTGGTGACCGGCTGAGCGCCGGTCACCGGTCGGTGATGTCTTCCCGTTGCAGCGGTACGAACGCGCTGCGCTCGAATATCCTGCCGCGCTTGATCGTCATCACGATCGACCTGAGGTTGTCCAGATCGACAAGCGGATTGCGCGCCAACACCACCATGTTGGCGAGCTTCCCGGGCTCGATGCTGCCCATGTCGCGTTGCTGACCTGCAGCGCGTGCGCCGATCAGCGTTGCCGATTGCAGCACCGCCGCATTGGGCATGCCGGCCTTGCCATGCAACGCGGCGAGTTCATGCAACAGGTCCGGCCAGCGATCCGACCAGTCGGCGACGAAGTCGGTGCCGGCGTCGATCTCCACGCCGGCCCGAAACGCCTGCCCCGCGATCAGGCCGCCGACGCGGTCGTCGCAGCTGCCCGCCGGCAGCGGCGGCATCGTCGTCGATGCGTCGGTGTCACGGCTGTACGCCCATAGCGTGGCGTCCAGGATCGTGCCGCGGCGGTGCATCGTGGCGAACAGCCGGGCGAGCGCCGGATTGTCGCCCTTGGCGAACCGCGTGAGATCGACTGGCGGATGCGGGTCGCCCCAGCCCGGCACGTGCGCGTCGGGCTCGTGGATCAGCAGGCATGCGTGGGAAATGGCGTCCACGCCGGCAGCGACCACCTCGGACGGCTTGGCCGGGTAGAGCGTTGCATGGGCCCAGACCAGCAGGTGCTGGCGATGTGCTTCGGCCGTGATCCGCGCGGCGAGCTCGCCCGGCATATCGGCATAGAGTTTGATCGCCGTCGCGAAGGTGCCGCGCGCCTGGGCGACGGCGAGCGGAAGGTTGGTCTTTGGGGACACGGCCTGCATCCAGGGCACTTGGCCGGGAACGCCGCCGAGCGAGACCTGGGCCGAACGCGGATCGGTGAAGAAATCGGGGCCGGCCATCAGCGCGGCATAATAGATGTCGGGGGCCGCGATCTCGCCGGCGAGGCTGGCGCGACTGAGATCGCCGACCGCGCGCAGGTCGTCGGCCATGTCGCGGACGGTGGTGACGCCGCCGTAAAGATCGCGCCGCAGCACCGCCTCTGCCTGGCGCCGGTCGGGCGGGGTAGCGAGGTGCACGTGCGCGTCGATCAGGCCGGGCATCAGGAAACGGCCGCTCAACGCCACGATCCGGGCGCCGGCGACGTCCGCGCGGTCCGTATCGGGGAACACGCGCTGGATGCGCTGGCCCACGATCAGGACGTCCATGTGCGCGCGTGGCTGACGGCCCGTTCCGTCGATCAGCGTCACATCGCGCAACAACAGCTTTTCGGCGGCCGGCGGAGCAAAGGGCGGAGGCTGGGCGGCTCCGCCTGCCGAGGGCGAAGCTGCGCCGATGAGCAGCGCAACGCATGTGATAAGGGCGCGGGCCACGGGCGTGATGTAGATCAGCAAAGCGCGGCGGCCGCAAGCTGCCCATCCGAGGCCTCAGCGGCACCCGGCTTGGGCCCCGATCTGTCCCGACCGAGGACAGGTCGGGAAAGTCCCGTTTTCGAACGCGCTAAATCGTAAACAACCCGTTAACGTCGCCGACATGCAACGACGACTCGTCCTGACCAATGAGGCCGCCGGTCACCCGATGCGCCGCCGCCTGCCGCCGCCCGCACCGGTCAAACCGGCAAAGGACCAGGATCAGGACTGGAAGCTGTTCGTGCTCAGCTTCGCCGCCTTCTTCATCTGCTTCTACACGTTCATCTTCTGAACGCGGCCGCGGCGCGTCAGGCGGCGACCGACGAGGAGCGGCCGTGGTCGCGATTGGCGATCATCCGCGCTTCCTCCACCGGCAGCGGCCGGCCGAAATAGAATCCCTGCACCTTGGTGCAGCCGAAGCGGCGCACCATCAGGTGCTCGTCTTCGTCTTCGACGCCTTCCGCAGTGGTGGCGATGCCCAGGCTTTCCGCCAGCGCCACCACGGCGCGGATGATCGCGACCGCTTCCTTGGCGCCCTTGGCGGCCTGTCTGACGAAGGTGCGATCGACCTTGATCGTCGAGAAGCGCGTGCGCGACAGATAGCCGAGCGAGGAATAGCCGGTGCCGAAGTCGTCGAGGCTGAGCCGCACGCCGAGATCGAGCAGCGATTCAAGCACCTGCGTGGCGCACGTGCCTTCGCGCATGAAGAGGCTCTCGGTCACCTCGATCTCCAGCCGTTCGGCGGAAAGCCCGCTCTGCGCGAGCGCGGAGGTGACGGTGGAGACGAAATTGGGGTTGTACAGCTGTTCCGCCGAGACGTTGACCGCCACGCGCACGGTGGAGGGCCAGCGCGCCGCCTCCTCGCAGGCGGTGCGCAGCACCCATTCGCCGATCGGGGCGATCAGCCGCGCTTCCTCGGCGATCGGGACGAACTTGGCGGGCGAGACGTTGCCGAATTCGGGATGCGTCCAACGCAGCAGCGCCTCGACCCCGGTCAGCCGCCCTTCGTCGGCGGAAACGACCGGCTGATAGTGCAGGTGCAGCTCGCCGTTGTCGAGCGCCTTGCGCAGCGCGATCTCCAGCACGCGCCGCTCCTCGGCGACGATGTGCAGCTGCGGCTCGTAGAGGTGGTAATGGCCGCCGCCGACGTCCTTCGACCGATAGAGCGCCAGGTCGGCGGAGCGGATCAGCATCTCCGCGGTGCGGCCGTCACGGGGGCCGATCGCCACGCCGACGCTGGCGCCGATGTAGAGCGTGTTCTGATCGACCTCATAGGGGCGTGAGAGCGAATTGATGATCGTGGTGGCAAGCTGTTCGACGCGCTGCAGCTCATTCGCGTCGTGGATCACCACAGCGAATTCGTCGCCGCCGAGGCGTCCGACCATCTCGTTGTCGGTGGCGAGCTGGCGCAGGCGCTCCGACACGCGGCCGAGCAGGCGGTCGCCGATCTGATGGCCCAGCGTATCGTTGATCGCCTTGAACCGGTCAAGGTCGATCATCATGAAGGCGCAGCGGCCGCCCCACCGATCGGCCTCTGCCATCGCGCGGGTCAGCGTTTCGTGGATCCGCAGGCGATTGGGCTGGCCGGTCAGCGTGTCGTAGCGCGCCATGCTATTGATCTTGTCGGCCGAGGCGCGCGCCTCGGTCACGTCGGAGCCGACGCCGCGGAAGCCGATGAACACGCCGGTATCGTCGTACCGCGGGCTGGCGGTGATTTCCCACCAGCGTTCCTCACCCTTCACATGCACCGGCAGAAGCAGGTCGCGGAAGCTTTCGCGCCGCTTCAGCTTCTCGGCCAAGTCGCGCAGGCCGCTGGCGAAGTTGCCGGTCTCCCAGGTGGGCCCGGCGAGCACCTCCAGGAACGACGTGCCGTTGATCTTGAGGGGGTCATAACCGACGGCGTGGCAGAAGCGGGGAGAGGCGCGCACCACGCGGCGCGAGGCGTCGGTTTCCCACAGCCAGTCGGAGCCGGCCTCCTCGAAATCGCGCAGCAACAGGCTGACCGTCTCGTCGCGCTCCGCCAGCGCAATTTCGTCGGCGCGGATCACCACCAGGGCGCGGCCTCGGGTGAAGCAGCCGAGCATCAGCAGCACGCTGAACAGCAGCACCGCGCCGGCGAGCAACGCGCCGGCGTTGACGAATAACATGACGCTGACCGCGCTGCCCAGGATGCCCAGAAAGGCAAGCGTCGGCAGCGGCAGGCCGGCGAGGCCGACGGCGGAGGCCGCCATCAGCAGCGACAGGATGATCCACAGGCCCAGCGCGGTGAGCGGCCCGGCGTGGATGCCGAACACGATCGGCACCAGCGCCCATAAGGCGCCGAGGGCGATGCCCTCCATCAGCGTGGCGCGGACCTGTTCGACGCTGGCGCTGTGCAGCTCGCGATGTCGCGACGACAGGCGGCGAATGGTGATGGCGACGGTGACGGTGGTGATGCCGCACGCCCAGATCAGCAACGCCCACCATGGCTGGAATCGTGCCAGCGCCACCACGACCAGCGCCGCGCTGACGACATGGGTGCCGAGCAGGAACAAGGCGAATTCGCACGCAGCGTTCAGCTGCGCCGCGCGAATCGGGCCCCAGTCGGTCGAATCGGCTGGATCGTACAGGCCGAGCAGGGCTCGCGTGTCGATTCGCGGCTGGGCGAACTGGGAAGTTGGCTGCGTCACGGTGCCGGTGATACGGCGCGGCTGGTTAGCCAAAGGTTATGATCGATGCGGCGCCGATGAAATTGCCGGCGCCGTCACGACCGTACATTTACCCAGGTTAATCAGGCAGCAATCGCATAGGGCTTGATCTCGCCGGCAAGGTACAGATTGCGCGCCTTGGCGCGGCTGAGCTTGCCGGAGCTGGTGCGCGGCAGCGTGCGCGGCGGCACCAGTTCGACGACGCAGTTCATGCCGGTCACCGATCGCACGCGATCGCGGATCTCGTCGCGCAACCTGGCGCGTTCGGAATCGTCGGAGGTGCGGCACTGCACCAGCACCGCGGGCGCTTCCTCGCCGCCCGGCGTGGTGATCGCGAAGGCGGCGATGTCGCCGGCCTTGAAGCCCGGGAGCTGCTCGACCGCCCATTCGATATCCTGCGGCCAATGGTTGCGACCGTTGATGATGATCATGTCCTTGGCGCGGCCGACGATGAAGACGTAGCCGTCCGACAGATAGCCCATGTCGCCGGTGTCGAGCCAACCATCGGCCATGCAGGCGGCGGTCGCCGCCTCGTCGCGGAAATAGCCGCTCATCACGGACGGCCCCTTGCACCAGACCTTGCCGATCGAGCCCTCGGGCAGCGGCGTACCGTCCTCGTCGCGGATCTCGACGGTCATGTCGCGAACCGGCTTGCCGCAATTGACGATCGCGCGATAGCGCTGCGGCCGGTCGTGGCCGGCGGGCACGCCCGATAGCTGCGTTTCCTCGACCAGTTCGACGCGGATGCCTTCGCCCGGCGGCATGATCGACACGGCGAGCGTCGCCTCGGCGAGGCCATAGCTCGGCAGGAAGGCCGCCGCCTGGAACCCGGCGTCGGCGAAGGCGTCGACGAACGCCTGCATCACGTCGGGGCGGATCATGTCGGCGCCGTTGCCGGCCACGCGCCAGCGCGACAGATCGAAACGATCCGATGCCTTGGTCTGGCTCGACATGCGGCGCGCGCAGATGTCGTAGCCGAAGGTCGGCGAATAGGAGAGGGTGGTGCCCCGGTTGCGGCTGATGAGATCGAGCCAGGCGAGCGGCCGGCGCGCGAAATCCTCGGTCTTCAGGTAATCGGTCGAGACCTGGTTGGCCACCGGCGACAGGAAACAGCCGACCAGCCCCATGTCGTGATACCAGGGCAGCCATGACACGCAGCGGTCACTGCCGACCAGCGCCATGCCATGCGCGTGCGCGGCGAGGTTGTTGAGCAGCGCACGGTGAGTGATCACCACGCCGTGAGGGAAGCGCGTCGAGCCGCTCGAATATTGCCGATAGGCGATGTCGTCGGGGGTTGCCGCCGGCAGTTCGGCCTCGGGCGCCTCGCGTGCAGCGAGCGTGGCCCAATCGACCGCCGCGCAATCGACCAAGGCCGCCGCCTGGCTCGCCATCTCCGACAGTTCGGGCGGGAACACCAATAGGCTGGGATCGCAGCTGGCGAGCTGCACGCGGAGCTGCTCGACATAGGAATCGCGGCCGCCGAACGACGTCGGTAGCGGTAGCGGCACCGGCCAGGCGCCGGCATAGACAGCGCCGAAGAACAGCGCCGCGAATTCCGGGCTGGTCTCGGCGATCAGCGCAACGCGGTCACCCGGCCGGATGCCCGCGGCGATCAGCCGGTGCGCATCGGCGATCGCATCGGCGCGCAGCTCGGCGAAGGAATAGGCGCGGGTCAGCGCCCCCCGGGGATCATGGAAGTTCAGCCCACGCGTGCCGCGCGCGGCATAATCCAGCGCCTCGCCCAGCGTGTCGAAATCGGAGAATCGCCGTGCCAGCGTATCGTCGACGGTCGGTGTCGGGCTGGGGGTGCCCGTCGCCTGGCCGTGTTTCTCCTGGTATTCAGCCATCTTCGTCCTCGCGCCCCTCAATCGGGTAGTGTCAGCGGTTGTCATTTCGTGGTCCAACGCGCGACCATGCCCCGCATTGGCGTTCAAAATCCGTTCCGAGTGTGGCACAATGATGGCGCAATGAGCCACGATCGCCGCCCCCCGCCGCCACTCGACGCCGAGTCGCTGCAACGGCTGGCGCTTCGCTACGTCGAACGGTTCGCGACGACGCGGGCGAAACTGGCCGCCTATCTCCACCGCAAGGTTCGGGAGCGCGGCTGGGACGGCGTGCCGGCCGACCCGGCGGCGCTGGCGGAGCGGATGGCGGAGCTCGGCTATATCGACGATCGCGCGTTCGCCGAGGCGAAGGCACGGTCCATGGCCCGCCGCGGCCTCGGCAGCCGGCGGGTGGCCGAGGCGTTCCGCGCGGCAGGCATCGGGGCCGAAGATGCCGAGGCCGTGGCGCCGGAGATCCAGGAGCAGACGGTTGATGCCGCGCTGGCGCTGGCTCGGCGCCGCCGCATCGGCCCGTTCGCGGCGGAACCGGCGGATCGTGAGCGGCGCGAGAAGCATATCGCGCAATTGGTGCGCGGCGGGCATCGCTTCGCGCTCGCCCGGCGCATCGCCGACATGGAGCCCGGCGACGATGTCACGACATTATATTGCGATTAGCGCGCCTTCGCGTCGCTATTTGGGATGACGGAGGCCGTTTCGTTTTTTGCGATTGCAACGGGCTGTGCTAGTCGGGGGTCGGGGGAAAGCTGATGATGCGTGTGGAGCCGCAACCATTGTTGAGCGAGGGCGACTATGTGCCCGCCGATGGCGTGCGCGTTCTTGAGCCAGCCGACGGCGAGTATCAGGCGGGTGTCCTGAAATGGTTCGACGTGACGCGCGGCTTCGGCTTCCTGGTCGCCGACGATCCCTCCTGTGGCGACATCCTGGTTCATTTCTCGGTGCTGCAGCCGCATGGCCGCCGGAGCCTGCCTGAAGGCGCGCGGGTGGAATGCCTGGCGGTACGGCGCGATCGCGGCATGCAGGCGCGCGAGATTTTGTCGATCGACCTCACCAACGCCGTCGATCCGGCGCCGCGGCCGACCGGCGGCGAACGCGGTGAGGTCGACGCCCTGCTCGATTCGGCGGGTCCGTTCGAGCCGGTGCGCGTCAAATGGTTCAATCGGCTGAAGGGTTACGGCTTCCTGCTGCGCGACGGCGATTCGCCGGATATCTTTGTTCACATCGAGACACTGCGCCGCGGCGGCCTGGGGGAGGTCGAGCCCGATCAGACGCTGCGCGCGCGAATCGCCCACGCGCGCAAGGGGCCGCTGGCGGTGGCCGTCGAGCCCGACGCCTGAGCGGGATGAGGCGAGTGCGAGGCACGGCTCTGCTGGGTGCGCTGGCGCTGTTCCTCGCCGGATGCCACGGCCAGGCCACGCAGCAGCCCGGCGGCGGGCAGGCAACGCCGGCCAAACAGACCGCCAGCGTCACCATCCACACCGCCGCCGGCGTCCATTCGCTGACCGTCGACGTCGCCCGCACGGCGGCGCAGCAGGAACGGGGGCTGATGTATCGCACCGGCCTCGCCGATGACGACGGCATGTTGTTCGTGCCCTATCCGCCCGGTGGCGGTCCGCCGCAGGTCGCCAGCTTCTGGATGAAGAACACGCCCAGCGCGCTGGACATCATCTTCATCCGACCCGATCACAGTATCGCGCGGATCGCCGACAACGCCATTCCGTATGACGAGACGCCGATCTCCTCAGGCGAACCGGTTTCTGCCGTCCTGGAACTGAAAGGCGGCCGCGCGGCGACACTGGGCATCGCCGAGGGCGACAGGGTCGACTGGACGATCCGCTGAACCCGCGTTCTCCTCACCGCAATTCGTCGGCCGATCG
>JBQCHA010000125.1:0-4656 GCA_051955175.1 Sphingomonas sp. | reverse complement strand
CGACCCGCAGATCGCGGTCGACGTGATCTTGATGATCGCGTCGCGGGGATTGATGATTTCGGGATCAGGATGGGTATCGACGCGAACGTCGTGTTTGCCGTGCCAGGTAAGCGCGCGCATGGGGCTCTCCTCGTTCGATCGATCAGGAATGGGGTTGCGGATTGGGCGGGCTCGATGTGGCGATCTCGCCCGTCTCCAGGAACTGCTTCAGCCGCCTCAAGTCGCGCCGCGTCTGGATCGACGGCTCCTTCTGGAACAGCTTGGCGGCGATCTTGCCGACGATGCCGCCCGGCGGGTCGTAGGCGATCACCGCACGCACCCAAGTGCCGCGTCCCGGCGGCGCATCGAGAAATTCGACGCGCCCGCTGTGGCGCACTTCGGCGCCTTCGAGCGAGCGCCAGGCGATCAGGCGCCCGGGCTCGTCCTCGGTGATCTCGGCGTCCCATTCGACTTCGCCGCCGGGCGCGCGGACCGTCCAGTGGGAGCGGCGATCGCCCTCGACCCGCACTGCCGCGACATTCTCCATCACCTGCGACAGATTGGTGAAGTCCCGCCAGAAGGCATAGACATCGGCGCGCGGCCGGTTGACCGTTTCGGTATGGCCGACCACCGATCCGGACCCGTCACTTTTCTCCCGCTCCGCGGATGACTTGGCGACATGCGCCGGTGCGTCGTCTCGTACATCACTCATCGACCGCCTCCGTGACTGCAACCCGCCCCGGGCAGCGCCGAGGCTGATCTATGTTGCTGTAATGCGGCGCGTTCGGTGCGCCGCTTTATGTCCGGAGTAATGGACGGCGGATGGCGTCGTTCCGCTCGGTCGAAAAGAAATGCGACGAAGCGAGACGCCGCACTGGCGCGCCGGCGTCGTGGCCTCGTCCGAAAGCGTCAGGCGGGCTCAGGCGGCCCAGTCGGCGCGGCGGATGCCCTGCGCATAGAGCAGCGCCGTTAGATCGTTGCGGTCGATCCGCGCGCCGGCCGCGGCGGCGACCACCGGCTTGGCGTGATAGGCGACGCCGAGCCCCGCCAGCTTGATCATCGCGAGATCATTGGCGCCGTCGCCCACCGCCAGCGTTTCATGCGCGGCAAGCCCGAGGCGATCACGCGCCTCGATCAGCGTCCGTTCCTTGGTCGAGGAGTCGACGATCGGCTTGGCCACCGTGCCGGCGAGCGCCGGACCGTCGATTTCCAGCACGTTGGCGATCGCGCGGTGGAAGCCGATCTCGGCCGCGACCGGCTCGGCGAAGCGGGTGAACCCGCCCGACACCAGGATCGTCTCGGCGCCGCGCGCGCGCATCGTTTGCACCAATGTCCTGGCGCCTGCCATCAGCCTCACGCGCTCGGCGAGGCACCGGTCGATCGCGCTCGCCTCCAGCCCCTTGAGCAGCGCGACGCGCGCATCGAGCGCGGCACCGAAATCGAGCTCGCCGCGCATGGCGGCTTCGGTGACGGCGGCGATCTCAGCCTTGATGCCGGCGTAATCGGCAAGTTCGTCGATGCATTCGACGGTGATCATCGTCGAATCCATGTCGGCGACGAGCAGCTTCTTCTCGCGCGCCGCGGCGGGTTGGACAACGACGTCATAGCGCGCATCCGCCACCTCCAGCGCCGCACGCGCCGCGGCGGCATCCCGCACGAACGCGATGTCGGCCGCACGGCCTTCGTCGAGCCACTGCCACTCGCCCGGCTCGCTCCCGGCCGTGGCCAACGCGTCGTACGCTGCCGCGATATCGCTGCGGTCGAGTGAATCGGCTGCTATCAGTGTCGCGATGAACATGGAGTCCCCTGCCCGTCCTGGCCTCGCGCTCATCGCAGGACCGACCGCAAGCGGCAAGTCCGCTCTCGCGCTGGCGATCGCCGAGCGACATCGCGGCACCGTCATCAACGCCGATTCCGCGCAGGTCTATCGCGACCTGCGGGTGCTGTCCGCCCGCCCCTCCGCCGACGAAGAGGCGCGCGCGCCGCACCGGTTGTTCGGCCATGTCGACGGGGCGGACACCTATTCCGCCGCACGCTGGGCGGCAGACGCGCGCGAGGCGATCGCCGAAGCGCATGCCGTTGGCCGCCTGCCGATCCTGGCCGGTGGCACCGGCCTTTACCTGCGCACGCTGCTCGACGGCATCGCCCCGGTACCCGAGATCGACGCCGACACGCGAGCCGAGGTCCGCGCGCTCCCCGTCGCCGAGGCGCACAGCCAGCTTGCCGCGCTCGATCCAGCCGCTGCCGCGCGACTTCGTCCCACCGATACGACGCGCGTCGCCCGCGCGCTGGAGGTGGTGCGATCGACCGGCCGGCCACTCGCGGACTGGCAGGCGGAGCGGCACGGCGGGATCGGAGACACGGTGGCGCTGATGCCCTGTGTGTTGCTGCCCGATCGCGCATGGCTGGTCGAACGCTGCGACCGTCGGCTCGCGGCGATGTTCGAGGAAGGCGCGATCGAGGAAGTGCGCAACCTGATTGCGCGCCCGGAGGCGCCGCCCGAGGCGCCGGTCCGGCGAGCGATCGGCGTCGCGGAAATCGCGGCGATGCTACGCGGCGAGATCGACCGCGACACGGCGCTGGACCGGGCCCGGCTCGCCACGCGGCAATATGCGAAAAGGCAATATACCTGGTTCCGCAACCAGCCGCCGATCACCTGGGCGCGGCTAGAAGAGACAGAAACGAACACTCTGACTGTCCATTTTGAAGCTTTATTTTTCGGATAAGCCTTGACCTGCACTTTTGCTGCCGTTAGCAGCCCGGTCATCGAATGCTATTGCACTGCAGCACCAGCGGAGACCGACCATGGCCGAGAAGAGCGGCGCCGACATCCTGATCGAAGCCTTGTGCGATCTCGGTGTCGAGCTCGTGTTCGGCTATCCCGGCGGCGCGGTGCTGCCGATCTACGACGCGCTGTTCCAGCAGGACCGTATCCGCCACATCCTGGTGCGCCATGAACAGGCGGCGACGCATGCCGCGGAGGGCTATGCACGCTCGACCGGCAAGCCCGGCGTCGTGTTGGTCACCTCAGGGCCCGGCGCGACCAATGCGATCACCGGCATCACCGACGCGCTGATGGACTCGATCCCGATGGTGGTGATCTCCGGCCAGGTCGCGACGCACCTGATCGGCACCGACGCGTTCCAGGAAGCCGACACGGTCGGCCTCACCCGCCATTGTTCGAAGCACAATTATCTGGTGAAGGACCCGGCGCGGCTGGGCGACGTGGTGCATGAGGCATTCCACATCGCCACCTCCGGCCGACCCGGTCCGGTCGTCATCGACATCCCCAAGGACGTGCAGGTCGCGACTGCGCGCTATGCGGCGCCGGGGCCGATCCGGCACAAGACCTACCGGCCGCAGGTCGCCGCCGAGCCGGCGCTGATCGACTCCATTGTCGATATGCTCGCCGCGGCGGAGCGGCCGATCTTCTACACCGGCGGCGGCGTGATCAATTCGGGCCCGGCGGCGACCGCGGCGTTGCGCGAGCTGGTGGCACTGACCGGGGCCCCGGGCACCTCGACGCTGATGGGGCTGGGCGCGCTTCCCGCCTCGTCCGACCAATGGCTGGGCATGCTCGGCATGCACGGCACTTACGAAGCCAATCTGGCAATGAACAAGGCGGACCTGATCGTCGCTTTGGGCGCCCGGTTCGACGACCGCGTGACCGGCCGGCTCGACGCATTCGCGCCCCATGCGCGCAAGATTCACGTCGATATCGACCGTTCCTCGGTCAACAAGAACGTCCGCGTCGACCTGCCGGTCATCGCCGACGTCGGCCATGCGCTGGAACAGATCGTCGCCGGTTGGAAGGCACGACAGCTGCCGCGGCCCGATTATGGCGAATGGTGGCGGCGGATCGACGGCTGGCGCGCGCGCCACAGCCTCGACTTCCCCGAGACCGATCCCAAGGCGATCATGCCGCAACGCGCGATCCGCGCCTTGTGGGAGGCGACCCGCGACCGCGCGCCGATCATCAGCACCGAGGTCGGCCAGCACCAGATGTGGGCGGCCCAGCATTTCGGGTTCGAGGCGCCCAACAAATGGCTGACCTCCGGCGGGCTCGGCACGATGGGCTATGGCCTTCCGGCCGCGATCGGGGCGCAGCTCGGCAATCCGGACGCGCTGGTGATCGACATCGCCGGCGAGGCGTCGATCCAGATGAACATCCAGGAGCTCGCCACCGCGACGCAATATCGCCTGCCGGTCAAGGTGTTCATCCTCAACAACCAGTACATGGGCATGGTCCGCCAGTGGCAGGAACTGACCTATTCCAGCCGCTATTCAAACAGCTACAGCGAGTCGCTGCCCGATTTCGTGAAGCTCGCCGAGGCGTACGGCTGGAAGGGTATCCGCATCGAAACGCGCGACCAGCTCGATGACGGCATTGCCGCCATGCTGGCGCATGACGGCCCGGTAATGGTCGATTGCGCGGTGTCGCAGCTCGCCAATTGCTTCCCCATGATCCCGTCGGGCGCGGCGCATACCGACATGATCCTGCAGGCCAACGAAGTGTCGGGCACGATGAACGACGAAGCCAAGGCGCTGGTGTGATGACGGCAACTTTCTTCGATCCTCCCCGGCACGGGGAGGGGGACCAAGACGCGAAGCGGCTTGGTGGAGGGGGCTATCGGCAGGCGGTTCGCTCGCGGCGAACCCCCACCACCAAGCTGCGCA
>JBQCHA010000124.1:0-9302 GCA_051955175.1 Sphingomonas sp. | reverse complement strand
GCCTTACCAGACCCTTACCAGAAGAAGTCGCGATAAACGCGCAGCACCACGCCGGTGCGCACGTCGACCAGCATCACGTCGTCATAATGCCGCACCCAGCGCCGGTAAGGTCCCGCCGGCGGCAGGCGGTAATAGCCGGGGTCGCCGATATAGTATCGCGGCCCGTAATAAAGCGGCGCGATGCGGATGCCGCTGCGAAAGCGGTGATAGCGAAACGGCGCGCGCCAGTGGCCGCGGTCGAAACGATGGCGGTTATGCTCGCGATAGGCGTGCCAGCCGCCGCGGTCATTGTGCCGGTAGCGGTCGCCATGGTCATAGCGACGATCGTGGCGACCGCCGTGATCGCCATGATCGTAATGGCCGCGGTCATGATGGCCGTGGTGCTGCGCCATCGCCGGCGTCGCGGCCAGCGCACCCGGCGCGGCGAGCGTCGCCAGCGCGATGAAGATCGGTTTCGCCATGAGGCTCCTTTCCCGTTGCTCGTGCCGGGTCAGCCCCGGCGTCGATCACGGGTGTCGCACAGCGCGCCTGAACTCGCCGGGAACGCCGCGGTCATCGGCGAGCAAGGCTTCTTACGGCGTGTCGCGCCCGCCACCCTGCTGCGGCGCCGGGCCGCCGGCGGCGCTGACCGTGCCGATATTGCCGAACAATTGCTGGAAGAAGCCGCGCTTGCGGCCCAGCGTCGGCGTGATCCGCTTGGTCGGGCTGATCGATGCGACCTGATCGACGCCGGTGCGGTCGATCCGCGTCACCGTGCCCTTGTCGTTGAAGCTGATCTTCAGCGTGATCTGGTCGGCCGGCTTGGGCTTGCGGAAGGCGAGATTGCGGCTGTCGCGCGCCAGATAGAACCACTGTCCCTTGGCGAACTGGCTGGTGAAGGTCGGCGTCCCCAGCGTGTCGAGCACCGACTGGCGCGTATCGACCCCCGGTTCGATCGAATTGACCAGATCGACATCGACGACATAGCCCTGGTGCGACCGGATCGGCGCGCATCCGCCGATGCCGAGCACGGCGGCGCCGGCAGCCAGGCCGATCAGGGTGGGGACGGACAGGAAACGCATTCGACTCTCCCAGGCGCGGGCTGCGGGCGCGCATTGCATCGCGCGCGGAAGGCCTCAATATGCGGGTCGTCGCGGGCAAACAAGCCCGAGCGGCACGGGTGCAAACGAAGGAAGGCCAAGGTGGGACTGATCAACCGGCTGCTGCATGGGCGGCGCGACGAGGCCGCCGCGCTCTACGGCGCGATTGTTGAGCGTGCTCGCGCGCCGCATTGGTATGCGGCAGGCGGCGTGCCCGACACGCTCGACGGCCGGTTCGACATGGTCGCGGCGATCCTGTCGCTGGTGCTGCTGCGGCTGGAGGGCGATCCCGACGGCCCCGGCCCCAGCGCCCATCTCGCCGAGCGGTTCGTCGACGACATGGACGCGCAGCTGCGCCAGATCGGCATCGGCGACCTGGTGGTCGGCAAGCAGATCGGGCGGATGATGGGAATGCTGGGCGGCCGGCTCGGTGCCTATCGCACAGGGATCGCAACCGGCGATCTTGACGGCGCGATCGAACGCAACATCTATCGCGGAACCGCCCCCGATGCGGCGGCGCTCGCGCACGTGCGCACGCACCTTGTCCAATTCCACCACGCGCTGTCCGGCATGGCGACGGCGCGGCTGTTGAGCGGAGACCTGCCATGACCCCCGAATTCTCGCGGCCCGAGCGGCTCGACACGATCGGCACGCGCGAGCGCGCGGTCACGATCGAGGCGACGCCCAAGGAACGCGCCGCGCTCGCCGAGCGGTTCGGCCTCGCCGCGCTCGATAATCTCTCGGCGGACCTGGTGGTGCGCCGCGAGTCCCGCGGCATCCTGGTGAACGGCCGCGTCCGCGCGGCGGTGACGCAGTCGTGCGTCGTGACCGACGAGCCGGTGCCCGCGACGATCGACGAGCCCGTCGAGCTGCTGTTCGTCGAGGCGGTGCCCGACGGCAGTGACGAGGAGATCGAGCTCGGCGAGGCGGAGCTGGACACGCTGCCGATCACCGGCGGCAGCATCGACCTGGGCGAGGCGGCGGCCGAGACCGTGGCGCTGGCGCTCGATCTCTATCCCCGCGCGCCCGGCGCGGCCGAGGTGCTGCGCGAGGCGGGCGTGGTGACCGAGGAAGAGGTCCGTCCCGCCGGCAAGCTCGCCGGCCTCGGCGCGTTGCTCGCCAAGCACGACTGATCGGCGCCGCTGCCATGCTGCTGCCGAGATGAGCTGGCGCCTTCGCGACGCAGTGGCGGAGGACGAAGCGCGCGTCGTCGCGCTGTGGCAGGCCTGCGGCCTCGTCGCGCCCTATAACGATCCCGCCGCCGACTTCCGCTTCGCGCTCGCCGGACCGGCCTCGACGGTGTTGGTGAACGAGGATGCCGATGGCCGGATCGTCGGCAGCGCCATGGTCGGGCACGACGGCCACCGCGGCTGGCTCTATTATCTCGCCGCCGCTCCCGATCTACGCGGCCGGGGCGTCGGCCGCGCCATGGTCGCCGCCGGCGAGCAATGGCTCGGCCGGCACGGCGTTGCGAAGGTGCAGTTGATGGTCCGCCCGACCAACACCGGCGTCCTCTCCTTCTACGAAGCGCTCGGCTATCAGGAGACGCCGCGCGTCATCATGGCCAAGTGGCTCCGCCCGGACTGATCGACGCCGCCTAGGCCGGCACGGCGGCGAGTTCCCGCGCATCGCCAGCCGTCGCCTCTGTGCCCTGCTCCGCACAGGCGGCGTGGATATCCGCCGCCAGCGCGTCGACGCGGGCGATTTCGGCATCCCAGGCGAACATGAAGCGCGCCCCGCCCCCGATGAAGGTGTAGAACCGCCAACCACGCTGCCGCAACGCGTCGAGCACCGGCGCCGGGGCGCTCAGGAACACCGCATTGGCCTCGACGGGGAACATCAGGCTGACCTCCGGCAGGTCCGCCACCTGCGCCGCCAGCCGCGTCGCGCAGGCGTTGCCGTGCGCCGCATTGCGCAGCCACGCGCCGCTTTCGAGCAGCCCGATCCACGGCGCCGACAGGAACCGCATCTTCGACGCGAGCTGCCCCGCCTGCTTGCAGCGATAATCGAAATCCTGCGCCAGCGCGCGATCGAAGAAGATCACCGCCTCGCCCACCGCCATGCCGTTCTTGGTGCCGCCGAAGCACAGCACGTCGACCCCGGCCTGCCAGCTGATCTCGGCCGGCGTGCAGCCCAGCGTCGCGCACGCATGCGCGAAGCGCGCGCCGTCCATGTGCAGCTTCAGGCCGAGTTCGCGGCACACCGCCGAGATCGCCCGGACCTCGTCGATCGAATAGACTTGGCCCGTCTCGGTCGGCTGCGTGATGGTGACGACGCGCGGCTTGGGGAAATGGATGTCCGACCGGCTGAGCGCCAGCGTGCGGATCGCCTCGGGCGTCAGCTTGCCGTCGACCGACGGCGCCAGCAGCAGCTTCGACCCGTTGGAGAAGAATTCGGGCGCGCCGCACTCGTCGGTCTCGACATGCGCGGCGGAGGAACAGATCACGCTGTGGTAGGATTGGCACAGCGCAGCGAGCGCCAGCGAATTGGCCGCCGTACCGTTGAACACGAAGAACACGTCGCACTGATGATCGAACAGGTCGCGAAAGGCATCGGCGGCGCGGTCGGTCCATTCGTCGTCGCCATAAGCGGTCGCCGACCCGTGGTTGGCGGCAAGCATGGCGTCGAGCGCCTCGGGGCAGACGCCCGCATAATTGTCGCTCGCGAATTGCTGTGTCTGGCTCGTCACGTGTCGTCTTCCCGTCCTTGGTGGCCCACCAAGCACCGGATCGACGTTCATGCGGCTTCAGGTCCCGTTTGTTGCCGGTCCGGCCACATCCCTCCGTTACCGGAGGCACCACCTTGCTCGGGAGCAGGTTGGCGTCGGACGTCGGCCCGACTCTTGATGCTGGCAGCGCGGGTAGCCAAGCAGGCGGGGCGCGTCAAGAATGCGGGCGGTGAGGGGCTTGCCGGCTCAGCGGCGCAGCAGGAACACCGCATATTCGGCGCGGAAATTGGCCGCCGCCGAAGGCGTCCGCCGCCCGCGATTGAGGAACCATGCGCCCTCCACAGCGATCCCGCGCTCCTTCAGCAGCGCGCGGAAATCGTCGATCGTGACATGATGGATGTTGGGCGTGTCGTACCAGCGTTCGGGCAGCAGCCGGGTGACCGGCATCCGCCCGCCCCACAACAGCGACGCGCGCACCCGCCAATGCGCGAAATTGGGGAAGGAGACGAAGGCGCGCTCGCCGATCCGAAGGAGGTGATCGAGCACCGCCAGCGGCTGGCGTGTCGCCGGCAGCGTCTGGCTGAGGATCGCATAATCGAAGCTCTTGTCGGGATAAGCGGCGAGATCGACATCGGCGTCGCCCTGCACCACCGACAGCCCACGCCCGACGGCCGCGGAGACGTTGGCCGGATCGAGCTCGAGCCCGCGCGCATCGACGCCGCGCTGATCGCGGAGCGCCGCCATCAGCGCGCCGTCTCCGCAGCCGATATCGAGCACGCGGCTGCCCGGCGCGACGTGATCCGCGATGACGGCGAGATCGGGGCGCAGGCTCATGCCCCGGCCCTCAGGAAGCCGTCGACCACCCGGTTCATCTCGGGGCTTTCGAGCAGGAAGGCGTCATGGCCGAACGGGCTCGACAGTTCGACGAAGCTCGCCCGCGCGCCGGCGGCGTTGAGCGCCTGCACGACGTTGCGCGATTCGCGCGTCGGATACAGCCAGTCGGTATCGAAGCTGATCAGGCAGAAACGCGCCTTGCTGCCGCGGAAGGCGCTGGCCAGCGTGCCGCCATGTTCCTCGGCCAGATCGAAATAATCCATCGCGCGGGTGATGTAGAGATAGGCATTGGCGTCGAACCGGTCGGTGAAGCTCAGCCCCTGATAGCGCAGGTAGCTTTCGACCTGGAAATCGGCATCGAACCCGAAGGTCTTGGCGTCCCGCGCCTGCAGCTTGCGGCCGAACTTGGCGGTCAGGCCCGCTTCCGACAAATAGGTGATGTGCGCTGCCATCCGCGCCACCGCGAGTCCCGCCGAGGGGGGGCTGCCCGATCCGTAATAGTCGCCGCCGCGCCAGTTGGGATCGGCCATGATCGCCTGCCGCCCGACCTCGTGAAACGCGATGTTCTGCGCCGAATGGCGCGCGGTGGAGGCGATCACCACCGCCGCCTCGACCCGATCGGGGAAGGTCGCCGGCCAGGACAAAGCCTGCATGCCGCCCATCGAGCCGCCGACCACCGCCTTCAGCCGGCGGATGCCGAGATGGTCGAGCAGCATCGCCTGCGCGCGCACCATGTCACGCACGGTGATCACCGGAAACGCCATACCATAGGGCGCACCGGTCGCCGGATCGATACTCGCCGGCCCCGACGAGCCCATGCAACTGCCCAGCACGTTGCTGCACACGATGAAGTGGCGCGCGGGATCGATCGGCTTGCCGGGGCCGATCATCCGTTCCCACCAGCCGGGCTTGCCGGTGATCGGGTGCGGGCTGGCGACATGCTGGTCGCCGGTCAGCGCATGGCAGACCAGGATCGCATTCCCGCCATCGGGCGCCAGCGTGCCATAGGTTTCATAGGCGATCTCGACCGGCGACAGGCTCGCCCCGCTGTCGAGCGGCAGCGGCCCCGGAAGCGTTACACGGCGGTCGAGGCCGAAGCGGGTGTCCATGCCGCTCGCGCTAGCGCAACTACGGGCGGTCCAACAACTCCGTTCGTGCCCCTCCCCGTTCGTGTCGAGCAAAGGAGGACGACGGGTCGCCACTCTCTATCCCCTCCAGTTGCCCCTGCCTGTCACCAAGGCTATGCGCCCAGCCATGACTGCACCTCAGCCAAAGCCCTGGATCATGGGCATCGCGCCTTATGTGCCGGGCCGCTCGACCACCGACGACGGGCGCAAGGTCGCCAAGCTGTCGTCGAACGAGAATCCGCTCGGCACGTCGGACAGGGCGCGTGCCGCCTTCGCCACCGCCAGCCGGGAGCTCGACCGCTATCCCGACGCCAGCGCCGCCGAGCTGCGCGAAACGATCGCGGCGAAATACGATCTCGATCCGGCGCGGATCATCTACGGCAATGGCTCGGACGAGGTGCTGCACCTTGCCGCCGGCGCGTTCGCCGGTGCGGGCGACGAGGTGATCTTCGTGCGGTACGGCTTTGCGGTTTACGAGATCGCCGCGCGCCGCGTCGGCGCTGTGCCGGTGGTCGCGCCCGACAAGGACTACGCGACCGATGTCGACGCGATCCTCGCCGCCGTCACCGAGCGGACGCGGATCGTCTACATCGCCAATCCCAACAACCCGACCGGCACCTATGCCACGCGCGACGAGATCGCGCGGCTGCACGCCGGCCTGCCGGGCGAGGTGCTGCTGGTGCTCGACCATGCCTATGCCGAATATCTCGGCGGCGACGAGGACGATGGCGGGATGGAACTCGCCCGCACCGCAAACAACGTGCTGGTGACGCGCACCTTCTCGAAGATCCACGGCCTCGCCGCCGAGCGGATCGGCTGGGGCTATGCCCATGCCGACATCATCCAGGCGATGCACCGCATCCGCCTGCCCTTCTCGATCACCATTGCCGGACAGCGCGCGGCGATCGCGGCGCTGGGCGACGACGGCTTCGTCGACCACACCCGCGCGCACAACGCCGAATGGCGGGCGTGGTTCGCGCAGGAGATCGGCAAGCTCGGCAACGCCGGGCTGCGCGCGGTGCCCAGCCGGGCGAATTTCATCCTGGTACTTTTCGAAGGCGCGCTCACCGCCGAAGCGGCGTACAAGGGGCTGATGGAGAAAGGCTATATCGTTCGCTGGCTACCGGGCCAGGGTCTGGCCAACGGCCTGCGCATCACCATCGGCACCGAAGCGGAGACGCGCGGCGTCGCCGCGGCGCTGCGCCAGCTGGTCGACGAAGCGGGCTGATGCTGCCGTTCGCGCGCGTCACGATCATCGGTCTGGGGCTGATCGGCTCCTCGGTCGCCCGTGCCACGCGCGCCGCCATGCCGACGGTCCGGCTGACCGGCTATGACGGCGATCCTGAGGTGCGCGCGGTGGCCGATCGCATCGGTCTCGTCGACGACGTAGCCGATACCGCCGGGGCGGCGGTGATCGACGCCGATCTCGTCATCCTGTGCGTCCCGGTCGGCGCGATGGGGGCGGTGGCGGCGGAATTCGCCGACGACCTGCCGGCCGATGCGATCGTGTCCGATGTCGGCAGCTGCAAGGAAGCGGTCGCCCGCGCGCTGGCCGAGTCGCTCCCCGGCGCCACCGTTGTCCCCGCGCACCCCGTCGCCGGCACCGAGCAGAGCGGGCCCGAAGCCGGCTTCGCTTCGCTGTTCCGCGGCCGCTGGTGCATCCTGACGCCGGCCGACGGCACCGAACGCATTGCGATCGAGCGCGTCGCCGAATTCTGGCGCCGGCTGGGCGCCGAGGTCGAGGAGATGGCGGCCGACCATCACGACCGCGTGCTCGCCGTGACCAGCCACCTGCCGCACCTGATCGCCTATACGATCGTCGGCACCGCCTCCGACCTCGAGGAAGTGACGCAGAGCGAAGTCATCAAATATTCCGCCGGCGGCTTCCGCGACTTCACCCGCATTGCCGCGTCGGACCCCACGATGTGGCGCGACGTGTTCCTGACCAACCGCGAGGCGGTGTTGGAAATGCTGCAGCGCTTCTCCGAAGATCTGACCGCGCTGCAGCGCGCGATCCGCTGGGGCAAGGGCGACGAATTGTTCGAGCTGTTCAGCCGCACCCGCGCGATCCGCCGCGGCGTGGTCGAACAGGGCCAGGACGACGCCGCCCCCGACTTCGGCCGGACGCACGAATAGCCGAAGCGGCACGCCCGCCGGTCCGGCCTTTGCCAACAAGGTCCCGTCGATCTCCTGTCGGAGCGTGCCGGAGGGCCGTCTTGACAGCGCCCTCGCGATACGATGGTATCGCTACCACAGAAGACAAAGGAGAGGGTTGGCTTGCGATCGGACTCTGCATTCCGCGACAGCGGCGCCTTGAGCGCGGATCTGCCCGAGCTTCGCGGCTTCCGCCCGACCCGCCGCGCCGTGCTGGCGGCTGCACTCGCGACGCCCGTTGCCGCCGCGGCACGGCAGCGCGCGGCGAACGGCCTGAACGCGATCGCCGCCCGGCGCGGCCTGCGGTTCGGCTCGGCGGTCAGCTGGAGCGCCCCGGGTGCCGACCGCGGATCGTTCGCCAACCCGGCCTATGCCCGGCTGCTGGAGCGCGACTGCGGCATCCTGGTCGCCGAAAACGAGATGAAGTGGCAGGCGCTGAGACCCTCGCCGACCGTCTTCCGCTTCGAGCGCGCCGATGCCATCGTCGATTACGCAGGCCGTCACGACATGGCGATGCGCGGCCATAATCTGTTCTGGAACCAGCCGAAGTGGCTGCCGACGTGGCTCAACGACCATGACTTCGGCAGCACGCCCCGCGCCGAAGCCGCGCGGTTGCTGACCGACCACATCCGTACCGTCTGCACCCGTTACGGGCGGCGGATCGCCAGCTACGACGTGGTCAACGAAACCGTGCGGCCGGAAGACGGCACGCTCTACGACACCTCGATCGCCCGTGCCTATGGCGGTACCGCGCCGCTGCTCGACCTCGCCTATCACACCGCGCGCGACGCCGCGCCGCACGCGGAGCTGGTCTATAACGACTTCATGGGCTGGGAGCCGGACAGCGCCACGCATCGCGCCGGCGTGCTGCGGCTGCTGGAAGGCTTCCGCAAGCGCGGGACGCCGATCGACGCGCTGGGGCTGCAGTCGCACCTCGTCACGCAGGGCGAGGGCGCTTCGCTGCTCGCGATGCAGCGGGAGTGGCAGCGCTTCCTCGATGAGGTGACGGGTATGGGCTATCGGCTGCTGATCACCGAGTTCGACGTCCGCGACGACGGGTTGCCGCGCGATGCCACCCGCCGTGACCACGCCGTCGCCGATTACGCCCGCAGCTATCTCGACGCGACCCTGTCGTATCGGCAGCTCCACGACCTGCTGGCGTGGGGCATGACCGACCGGTTCAGCTGGCTCGACGGGTTCAAGCCGCGACCCGATGGCGCGCGGCGCCGCGGCTGCCCGCATGACGAGCGCTACCGGCCGAAGCCGCTCCACGACGCGATCGCGCGCGCGCGGGCCGACGCGCCGGCGCGGTAGAGTATCGCGCCAAACACCAGAAGTTGGGACAACGAAAAAGCGGCGCAGGGCATGTCCCCGCGCCGCTCGTCCGATCGCATTCCTGTCGTGGGGCGCTCCGGCCGCCCGGCCCCGCCCGCCCCCGGC
>JBQCHA010000123.1:0-4586 GCA_051955175.1 Sphingomonas sp. | reverse complement strand
GCGGACATTGTGGTCGGTGATCAGCACGCCGATGCCGCGCTTCTTCAGCTGGCAGATCAGGTCGCGGATGTCGGAGATCGAGATCGGGTCGATGCCGGCGAACGGCTCGTCGAGCAGCATGATGGTCGGATCGGCGGCCAGCGCGCGGGCAATTTCCGCGCGGCGCCGCTCGCCGCCGGACAGCGCCATCGCCGGCGCGTCGCGCAGCCGGGTGAGGCCGAATTCGTCGAGCAGCCGGTCGAGCTTGGCATCGCGTGCCGCGACGTCCGGTTCCGACAGTTCGAGCACCGTCAGGATGTTCTTCTCGATCGTGAGCCCACGAAAGATCGAGGTTTCCTGCGGCAGATAGCCCAGCCCCATGATCGCGCGGCGGTACATCGGCAGGCCCGTGATATCCTCGCCGTCGAGCATCACGCGGCCCGAATCGGGCCGCACCAGGCCCATCACCGAATAGAAGCAGGTCGTCTTGCCCGCGCCGTTGGGGCCAAGCAGCCCGACCACTTCGCCGCGCCCCACCGAGACCGACACGTCGGTCAGCACCGGGCGCTTGTCATAGGCCTTGGCGATCGACACGACTTCCAGGCCGACGCCCGAGGGTTCCTCGCTGATCGCGTCGATCCGGTCGAAGCTGGTTACGTCGTCCATCAAGTCCTCGTCGCGATGTTCATGCCGCCCCCGGCTGGCCGGTGGTGCATGGCCGCGCTCCCCGGCATGTAGGCCATCGCCCCCCGGCGAGCAAAGGGCCGGCGACGGGGCGCGTGGAAATTTCGGCTATTGCCCGGTGCCGCCGCTCTGTGTGCCGGCCGCGCCGCCGCTCTGCGCGCCGCTGCTCGACGTGTTGTTGCCGCGGCTGGGCACCGAGAAGCGGCCGGTCACGCGGCCGCCCGACGTGGTGACCTGCCCCGGCGCGCCGGACGAGGCAGCGCCGCCGGCTGCCGCACCATCGATCACCGCACGGCCGGTATCGAGGTTGATCGTCAGCCGGCCGCCGTTGATCGTGTCGCCGCCCTGCGTCAGCGACACGTTGCCGAGCATGGTGATGACCCGCTTGTTGAGATCATAGACGGCGTATTGACTGCGCGCGGTCTGGTTCGGGCGGCGCACGGTGACACCGCCGGCCGCATCGAAGCGCTGCACCTGCGGCGAGCCGTTGATCACCTGCCCGGTATAATAGACCGTCATCCGCGCCGCGTTGAGCGTCATCTCGGCCTGCGTCAGCGAGACGTTGCCCGAGAGGACGGCGCGGTTCGCCTTGTCCTGGATCTCGATATGCTCGGCGCCGAAGTCGACGGGCGCCTGCGAATTATGGCGCGACTGCGCGACCGCCGGCGAAACGGCGAGCAACAGGGCGGCGGCAAGCAAGCGCGTCGACGGCATGGCGGGCTATTTCGTCTTTCCGGGCACGATCCGCAAGCGGGCATTGCCATCGAGCGAAACGGTGCGGCTTTCAAGGTCGGCGGACATGCGGCTGGCGCTGAACGATCCCTGCGGCACCGTGCCGGTAACACCGCCGGTGCTGTTCATCGTCCGGGTCTTCAGGTCGATCGTCGCGTTGCTGGTGTCGAGCGTGTAGCCATCGGCGGCGCGGAACTGGATCGCCCCGCCCAGCGCGACCTTCTCGTTCTGCATGTCGTAGCGGCCCTCAGGCGCGACGATCGTCGCCGGCCCGTCCTTGAGGCCGATCTTGGCGGCAAGATCGTTCAGTTTGACGATCGGTTCGGCCGAGCTCTTCTGCACCGCCGATCCCGCCCGCAGCTCGAAAGGCCGGCCCTTGGAATCCTCGCCGCGATAGGTCGCCGCCTCGATCTTCAGCCGCTGTTTGGCGATCTGCACCGTGTCCTTGGCGAGCACGAAGCTGACGTCGCCGCTGCGCGTGATCGGCGCCATCACCAGGAACGCCGCCAGCACGCCGATGCCGATCGGCAGCACCACGCGCAGGATGCCGATGACGCGATCGTGGCTGCTGCCCGGCGCCGCCCAGACCCGGCGGTGCGAGCGCATCTGCCGGGCGACTTCAGACATGCGGCTCCTTCATGCAGGCGTGGCGCGTGACCAACTCAGACATGCGCGAAAATGTCCACCTCGGGCCAGCCGGCGAGATCGAGCGCGGCGCGCGCCGGCAGGAAATCGAAACAGGCCTGCGCCAGTTCGGTGCGGCCTTCGCGGGCGAGCCGGCGGTCCAGCTCCTCCTTGATCGCGTGCAGAAACCGCACGTCGGACGCGGCATAATCCTTCTGCGCGTCGCTCAGCACCGGTCCGCCCCAATCCGACGATTGCTGCTGCTTGGAGATGTCCTGGCCGAGCAGTTCGCGCACCAGCTCCTTCAGCCCGTGGCGGTCGGTATAGGTGCGCACCAGCCGTGACGCGGTCTTGGTGCAATAGACGGGTGCTGCCACCACGCCCAGGTAATGGCGGATCGCCGCCAGGTCGAAGCGCGCGAAGTGGTAGAGCTTCAGCCGCTCGGGATCGGCGAGTACCCGCTTCAGGTTCGGCGCGGCGAAATCGCTGTCGGGCGCGAAGCGGACGAGATGCTCGTCGCCGCGACCATCCGACAGCTGCACCACGCACAGCCGGTCGCGCGGGGTGATCAGGCCCATCGTCTCGGTGTCGACGGCGATGGCGCCAGGGCCGAACGCGTCGGCGGGCAAGTCTTCTTCGTGGAAATGGACGGTCATCGGGTGCGCCTAGCCCCGATGACGACTTTGCTCAATGCCCGCGGCGCTCACGACGGCGCCGGGCGGTGATGTTGAGCGTCTCGACCGCGGCGGAAAAGGCCATGGCGGTGTAGATATAGCCCTTGGGCACGTGCGCGCCGCAGCCCTCGGCGATCAGCACCACGCCGATCATCAGCAGGAACCCGAGCGCCAGCATCACCACCGTCGGGTTGCGGCCGATGAACTCGGCTAGCGGGTTGGCCGCCAGCATCATCGCGCCGACCGCAATCACCACGGCGGTGATCATTACCGGCAGGTCGTCGGTCATGCCGACCGCTGTCAGGATCGAATCGATCGAGAACACCATGTCGAGCAGCAGGATCTGCACGATCGCCGCGCCGAAGCCGAGCGTGACGCGGGCGGCGACGCCGCCGTCCTGCTCGCCATGCCCCTCGCCGGTCATCGTCTGGTGGATCTCGCTCGTCGCCTTCCAGATCAGGAACAGGCCGCCGGCGAGCAGGATGAGATCGCGGATCGAAAAGGCCGTCTCGAAGCTCGGCGCGCCATGCGCGTCGGGCGGGCCGGCCAGGCCGAGGTCGAACACCGGCACAGTGAGCCCGACGATCCAGGCGATCATCGACAGCAAGGCGAGTCGCAGCACCAGCGCCAGCGAAATGCCGAGTCGTCGCGCGCTGCTGCGCTGCGCCTCGGGCAATTTGTTCGATACGATCGACACGAAAACGAGATTGTCGATGCCCAGTACCCTCTCCAAAACGATCAGCGGGACGAGCGCGGCCCAGGCGGCGGGATCGGCGAGCAGCGCGGCGATGGACATGGCCGACTCTGTGCCCCGCTTGCTACGCTGGCGCAACATTTTATGGGCTTTTTGGGGCAGTTCGACGAATTTATTCGCCGCACCACGGCTTTTAGGCTATGACAGGCAACGAGGCGCAATAGGCGAGCGCCCGAAGACCTGCGTTCGTCGTCCGACGTTGGGGCTTATATAGATGAATTCGGGACGACCGGGAAGACGAACAGGGCATGAGTTTCGATAAAGGACGCCGCGGCGATCGCGGCGGGCGCGGCAGGGATAAGCGCGACGGTTTCGGCGGTGACGATTTCGGCGGGTTCGAAGATCGCGGTTTCGGTGGCGACCGATTCGGCGGCGGCTTCGGCGGCGGCGATCGTTTCGGCGGCGGTGGCGGCGGCGGTGACCGTTTCGGCGGTGGCGGCGGCGGCGGCGGCGGCGGTTTCCGCAGCGGCGGCGGCGGTGGTGGTTGCGGCGGCGGTGGCCGCGGCATGCCGCCCCAGGTCGTCGGCGAAGGCTCCGGCACCGTCAAATTCTTCAACGGCCAGAAGGGCTTCGGCTTCATCGTTCGCGATGACGGCGGTGAGGACGTGTTCGTCCACATTTCGGCCGTCGAGCAGGCGGGGCTGACGGGTCTGGCGGAAGGCCAGCCGCTCGGCTTCACGCTCGTCGATCGCGGCGGCCGCATCTCGGCCACCGAGCTGAAGATCGACGGCGAACCGATGCCGGTCGAGGAACGCGCACCGCGTGACGGCGGCTTCGGCGGCGCGCCGCGGGGCGGCGCCGGCGGTGCGGGTGGCCCGCAGCGCCAGCTGACCGGCGAGAAGGCGACCGGCACGGTCAAATTCTTCAACGCGATGAAGGGCTTCGGCTTCATTCAGCGCGACGACGGCCAGCCCGATGCGTTCGTCCATATCTCCGCGGTTGAGCAGGCGGGCCTCACCGACCTCGCCGACGGGCAGCCGCTCGAATTCACGCTCGTCGATCGCGGCGGGCGCATCTCGGCGACCAACCTCCGCATCGAAGGCGAGCCGATGGCGGTCGAGCGGAGCTCGGGCGACCGCGGCGGCGGGCCGCAGCGGCAGCTGACGGGCGAGAAGGCTCAGGGAACCGTCAAGTTCTTC
>JBQCHA010000122.1:0-3166 GCA_051955175.1 Sphingomonas sp. | reverse complement strand
TATCGCGGCACGACGCTTGACGTGCTGGCCGTGGGCGACCTCAACGGCCGTCGCAGCTACCTGAGCTGCCAGTGCTCGGCGCGGGCGGTGACGGGATGACCCATCCGATCCTTGCGCTGCAGGCAACCTTGGTGGCGGCATTGCGCGGCGCCTCCCTCACGGTATTCGATGCGCCGCCTGCCGGGACATTGCCGCCTTATGTGACCATCGCGCGGCACGACGTGCTGGCGCATGACGGCGACGATACGCCGGGCTTCGAGCACCGGCTGCTGCTGCACGCCTGGGTGGCCGACCCGAGCCGCAAGGCGGTGGTGGCGCTGGCCGAGAGCATAGTGTCGACCGTTGACGCCGCCGACCTCGATTCGGCTGATCTGCGCGTCACGCTCCGGCGTCACGACCGCACCGATAGTGTGATCGACGCGACCACGGGCCGGGCCCGCGCGGCGATTGCGATGACGTTTTACTCCGAACCCAACGACTGAGGCAAATCATGGCAGCCCAGAGCGGCAAGGACATGCTGTTGAAGCTCGACCAGACCGGAAGCGGCAGTTTCCTGACGGTCGCCGGCCTGAAGACGCGCTCGCTGGCACTCAATGCCGCGAGCATCGATGTGACCGACGCCGAGAGCGCCGGGCGCTGGCGCGAGCTGCTCGACGGCGCCGGCATCAAGCGCGCCTCGGTGAGCGGCAACGGCATCTTCAAGGACCAGACGTCGGATGAGCAGATCCGCGCGCTGTTCTTTTCCGGCACGATCCGCAACTGGCAGCTGATCCTGCCCGACTTCGGCACGCTGCAGGGCCCGTTCCAGATCACCGCGCTCGAATTCTCCGGCGACCATGCCGGCGAGGTGACGTTCAACCTCTCGCTCGACAGCGCCGGCGAGCTGACGTTCGAGGCGCTGTGATGGCGAACGCACTACGCGGTGAAATCGCGGCCGTGATCGGCGGCGAGGAGCGGGTGTTGTGCCTGACGCTGGGAGCGCTGGCGGAGCTCGAGGCGCGGCTGGGCGCCGGCGACCTGGTCGGGCTGAGCGAGCGCTTCGCGGCCGGCCGGGTCTCGGCGCGGGACCTGCTGGCCATCCTCGGCGCGGGACTTCGTGGCGGCGGCAATGCGCTGACCGACGACGACCTGGCGCGGCTGTCGATCGAGGGCGGGCTCAAGGGGGCAGCCGAGATCGCGGCGCGGCTGCTGCGCGCGACCTTCGGGGGCGAGGCATGACGCCGTTCCCGTGGCGTGACGCGATGCAACTCGGCTTCGGGGTGCTGAAGCTGAGCAGCAAGGAGTTCTGGGGCCTGACGCCGCGCGAACTGGCGGCGGCGTTCGAGGCGCTGAGCGGAATGCGGGGCGGGACGCCCGATCGCAACCGGCTCAAACAGTTGATGGAGCGATTCCCCGATGGCCGATGATGGCTTCAACGATGTCTCGACGCAGCTCGGCGACGTAAACGTCGAGCTGGCGCGCGTCGGCAGCCTGGCCGACAGCGTCGGCCGCTCGCTGACCAACGCATTCCGCGGCGCAGTCACCGACGGCAAGTCGCTGCAGGGCGTGCTCGCCGACATCGGCAGGGCGTTCTCGGACATGGCGCTGAAGGCGGCGCTCAAGCCGGTGGGGTCGCTGATCTCGGGCGCCGTGGGAAGCCTGTTCACGGCGCTCGATCCGTCGCTCGGCCGCGTCACCGCCTTTGCCAAGGGCGGTGTGGTGGCGGCGCCCACTTACTTCCCGACAAGCACGGGCACGGCACTCGCCGGCGAGGCGGGGCCGGAGGCGATCCTGCCGCTGTCGCGCGGTGCCGATGGCACGCTGGGTCTCGCCGGCACCGCGGCGCCGGTCAATGTGACGTTCAACGTGACCGCGACGGATGCGCGGAGCTTTGCCGCGAGCGAAGCCGAGATATCGGCGATGCTGCTGCGGGCCGTGAAGCGCGGAGTGAGGAGCAGCTGATGGCCTTTCACGCGACCCGTTTCCCGCTCGACATCGCGCTTGGCGCCCGCGGCGGGCCGGAGCGGATGACCGATATCGTGACGCTCTCGAGTGGCCGAGAGGAGCGCAATTCGCGCTGGGCGCAGTCGCGACGCCGATACAATGCCGGCTATGGCGTCAAGTCGCGCGCCGACATGCAGGCGGTGCTGGCCTTCTTCGAAGAGCGGCGTGGGCGGTTCCATTCGTTCCTGTGGCGCGACGGACTCGATCAGTCGAGCAACGGCGGCGACGGCACGCCGACTCCGTTCGACCAGTCGATCGGGGTGGGTGACGGGGCTACGACGGCGTTTCAGCTCACCAAGACCTATGGCGCGAGCTTCGACCCCTATGCACGGCCGATCACCAAGCCGGTGGCCGGCAGCGTGCGGGTCGCGGTGGACGGGACCGAGCTGACGACGGGTTTTGCGGTCGACCTGCTGACCGGGATGGTGACGCTTGCCGATGCGCCGGCGGCCGGCAAGGCAGTGACCGCCGGCTTCCTGTTCGACGTGCCGGTTCGTTTCGATATCGACCGGCTCGATATCGAGCTGGCGACGTTCGATGCCGCGAATGCGCCGTCCATTCCTTTGATCGAGGTGCGCGAATGAGGACGCTGGATGCGGGGCTCGCGGCACATGTCGCGAGCGGCGCAACGACGCTGGCCAATTGCTGGACGCTGACGCGCACCGACGCGGTGGTGCTCGGCTTCACCGACCATGACCAGACACTGAGCTTCGACGGGACGGACTATGTCCCGGTGACGGGGCTCGACGGCAGCGACGTGCCGCAGAAGCTCGGATCGCAGGTCGATACAGCCGAAGTGCTCGGCGTCCTGAGCTCGGACGCGATCACCGAGGCCGATATCGAGGCCGGACTTTATGATGGCGCGGTGGTCGAGACCTGGCGCGTCAACTGGCGCGACGTGAGTCAGCGCGTGCTGCTGCGGCGCGCCACGATCGGCGAGATCGTGCGCGAGGAGGGGCAGTTTCGCGCCGAGCTGCGCAGTGGCCAGCAGGCGCTGAACACGACGCATGGCCGGCTCTATTCGGTCTATTGCGACGCGATGCTCGGCGATGCGCGCTGCGCCGTGGCGCATGACCATCCGAATTTCGGGCTCGGTTGCGACCGGGCGCTCGCGACCTGCCGCGACCGCTTCGCCAATGTCGCGAATTTCCGCGGCTTCCCGCACATTCCGGGCAACGACTTC
>JBQCHA010000121.1:0-7347 GCA_051955175.1 Sphingomonas sp. | reverse complement strand
CGTCGCGTGCAGGATGAACTGGTCGCGCGCCCGCTCGGCGTCCTGCTGGGCAGCCTGACGAGCCGCCCGGACATCCTCGCGGCCCTGCCAGTTGTTCCACAAGGTGAGCCCGGCGATCACCACGCCAGCGATCGCAACGATTTCGGCCAGTGTCAGCCAGCGCCGGCGCGTTGCCGCGGCTTCGGCCTTGGCCTCTGCACGATCGGCGGCCGCCTGCCGGGCGGCATCGCGGTCGTCGCTCATCGGCCGCCGAGCTCCAGCAGCCGCTGCGGTGCCGCCAGCTCCCAGCTGCGGGCAATGCGATCATCGACCTGCGCCCAATCGACTTCGTCGCGCGCGAGGTCGATCGCTATCCAGCCGGATGGGCCGAGATAGGCGGGCCGGCTGTAGCTCGCCGGGTCGGCAGCGATCAGCATCTCCTGCTCGTCGATGCCACTGGTTCGCACGCAGACGGTGGTGCGGCCGTCGCCGTGATGGTTGTCGCGAAACTGCGCGAACTGCTTGCCGGCGACGAAGAAGGTGGGTTGCCCGTGCGACGGCTTCTCTTCCGTCTCGGGCAGCGCCAGGCAGGTGGCGCGCAATCGGGTCAGGATGCTGTGGTCGTCCATGATCTCGCGAATTCTGCCAGAACGGCGGGGTAAAGGCGATGTTCCGCTTCGAGCACGCGCGCGGCAACCGCTTCGGTGTCGTCACCGGGACCGATCGGCACCTCGGCCTGGCCGAGCACCTCGCCGCCGTCGAGCTCTTCGGTCACGACATGGACCGAGCAGCCCGCGACGGTATCGCCGGCGTCGATCGCCCGCTGGTGCGTGTCCAGCCCCTTGTATTTCGGGAGCAGCGACGGATGGATGTTGATCACCCGCCCGCGCCAGCGTGCGACGAAATCGTCGGACAGCAGCCGCATATAGCCGGCGAGCGCGATCACTTCCGCCCCGACCGCGTGCAAGGCGCCGTCGATCGCCGCCTCATAGGCGAGCTTGCCGATCCCCTTTGGCGACAGCGCGAAGGTCGCGATGTCGTGCTCGCGCGCCCAGGCGAGCCCCGGCGCATCGGGCTTGTCGGACGCGACGATCGCAATCTCGTAAGGGCAATCATCAGCCCGCGCCGCTTCAGCGAGCGCCATCATGTTGGAGCCGCGGCCGGAGATCAGGACGGCGACCTTGGCTTTCACCGGACCATCGGCAACGGTGCTCATGCGTCGTGCGTCGCCGACCAGTCTTCGCGGCCGCTCCACGTTCCGGCTGAGCCGCGCACGGTGCAGCCGCGCCTGCCCTTGTCGATCGCGCCGATCACCTCCACCTGTTCGTTGGCGGCGCGCAGGGCCGCGGCAACCTCTTCGACGGCGTCGGCAGAGACGATCACCGCCATGCCGATGCCGCAGTTGAAGGTCCGCGCCATCTCCTCCGGCTCGATCGCGCCCTGCGCCTGCAGGAACGCCATCAACCGCGACTGCTGCCAGCCATCGGCGTCGATCGTGGCGTGCGTCCCCTCCGGCAGCACGCGCGGGATGTTTTCCAGCAGGCCGCCGCCGGTGATGTGCGCCAGCCCCTTGATGCGCCGTTCGCGGATCAGCGGCAGCAGGCTTTTAACGTAGATTCGCGTGGGCGCCATCAGTGCGTCGACCAGCAGCACCTCATGGTCGAACAGCGCCGGCCGGTCGAGCTTCCACGCCTTGTCGGCGGCGAGCCGCCGGACCAGCGAAAAGCCGTTCGAATGCACGCCCGAGGAGGCCAGCCCCAGGATCACATCGCCGGGCGCGATGGTCTCGCCGGTCAACACCTGGTCGCGTTCGACGGCGCCGACGCAGAAACCGGCGAGGTCGTAATCGCCGGCCGCGTACATGCCCGGCATCTCGGCCGTTTCGCCACCGATGAGCGCGCAGCCTGCCTGGCGGCACCCCTCGGCGATGGAAGCGACGACCCGTTGCGCGACGTCGGTGTCGAGCTTCGCGGTGGCATAATAATCCAGGAAGAACAGCGGCTCGGCGCCCTGCACGATCAGGTCGTTGGCGCACATCGCGACAAGATCGATGCCGACACCGTCGTGGTGGTCATGATCGATCGCGAGCTTCAGCTTGGTGCCGACGCCGTCGTTCGCCGCGACCAGCAACGGGTCCTCGAACCCGGCCGCCTTCAGGTCGAAGAAGCCGCCGAAGCCGCCGAGATCGGCATCGGCACCGGGGCGCCGCGTCGCCTTGGCGAGCGGTCCGATCGCACGGACCAGCGCGTTTCCCGCCGCGATCGAGACGCCGGCATCGGCATAGGTGTACGGGCCCGTGCCCGACGGATCGTCACTCATGGCAGCGCCCTAGCCACATCGCGCTTGGATTTCCACGCCTGCTTCGCCAAAAGGACGCGCACCATGACCCGCTTCCGTCTCACGCGCGTGCTTACTCCGCTGCTCGGTGCCGCCCTGGCCGGCAGTGCCGGCGTCGTCCTGGGCCAGGTCGACAGCGCCGCGCCCGTGGCGCCTATCGCCGATTCGGGCAATTTCGAGGTGGACGGCGTGCATGTCGACGTCTCAGGCAAGACCTCGCAGGAGGCGCGGGAGGCAGGATGGCGGCTCGCGGAACGCAAGGCCTGGACCATGCTGTCGAAGCGGCTGGGGCAGAGCGGCGCACCGGTTTCCGATTCGACGCTCGATTCGCTGGTCTCCAGCATCGTCGTCGAGAATGAGGAAGTCGGCCCCAATCGCTACATCGCGCAGCTGGGCGTGATGTTCAATCGCGGCCGAGCCGGGCCGATGCTGGGCGTGTCCGGCGGCGGCGAACGCTCGGCGCCGATGCTGGTGCTGCCGATCGAATGGACCGGCGGTGCCGGCGTCGCCTTCGAACAGAGCACCGACTGGCGCCAGGCGTGGGCCCGCTTCCGCACCGGAAACAGCACGATCGACTATGTCCGCCCCGCGGGCACGGGCCCCGATTCGCTGCTGCTCAATGCGGGGCAGGCCGGCAGACCCGGGCGCGGCTGGTGGAAGGCGATTCTCGATCAATATGGCGCGTCCGACGTGCTGATCCCCACCGCGCACCTCTATCGAGTCTATCCCGGCGGCCCGGTGATCGGCGTGTTCGAGGCGCGCTACGGCCCCGACAACCAGTTGATCAAGCGCTTCACGCTGAAGGTGAACAACGCCGACGGCATCGACGCGCTGCTCAATGCCGGCGTGTCGCGAATCGACGGCGCCTATCAGGACGCCCTGAAGGGCGGCGAGCTGCGTTCCGACCCGGGCCTGGCCTATGTGCCACCGGCGCCGACGCCGACGCCCAGCGCGACCCCCACAGACGAGGCGCTGGGCGACCTCCCGGTGATCACCACCACCGAGGGGCAGCAGGGCAGCGCGATCAGCGTTCAGTTCGAGACGCCCGATGCGGGCGCGGTATCGTCGGGCGAATCGGCGCTCCGCGCGATCCCCGGCGTCACCTCGGCAGGGACGACCAGCCTCGCGCTTGGCGGCATGTCGGTGATGCGTGTGACCTTCAGCGGCGACCAGGCCGCGCTCGCCCAGGCGCTGCGCCAGCGCGGCTGGCAGGTGCAGAGCGGCCCCGGCACGCTGCGCATCCGCCGGGCGGCCGGCGGCGGGACGCCGAGCCTGCCGCCGCAGCAGCCGACGACCGGCAATTCGACGGCGGGATGACCCAGTTCGCCCTGCCATTCGAATGGCCGGCGGATCCGTGCGACGACGAATTCCTGGTCAGCGACTCGAACACCCGCGCCGTCCATGCCCTGGAACATTGGGGAACGTGGCCGGTGATGGCGGCGTTGCTGGTCGGGCCGCGCAAATCGGGCCGCAGCCTGCTTGCGCGGATCTTCGCGGCGAAGAGCGGTGGCACGATCATCGACGATGCCGATCGCCAGCCGGAGGCGACGATCTTCCACGCCTGGAACCGCGCGCAGGCCGACCGGCACCCGTTGCTGATCGTCGCCGACGCGGCACCACCGGCCTGGACGATCCGTCTTCCCGACCTGCGCTCGCGCCTTGCCGCCACACCGATCCTGCAACTCGGGCCGCCCGACGACGTTCTGATGCGTGCGCTCTTCGAGCGGCAGTTCTACCGGCGCGGGCTCGATGCCCGGCCGGAACTGGTCGACTGGTTGATCGCGCGCGTCGAGCGTAGTCATATTGCCGTCATGCGCGCGGTCGATGTGCTCGATCAGGAAGTACTCGAACGGCGCAAGCGCTTGTCGGTCCCGCTTGCCCGAGCCACACTCGCGGCGGCGGCGCTGATCGCCGAGCCGGCCAGCAACGCAGAGGATCGATGACCCGGCCCGTCCATCTCACCCGCTTCGCCGACGATGATCCCTTCGTGGGCGAGAATGCGGGCGAACGCTATTTCAACCGCGAACTGTCGTGGCTGGGCTTCAACCGACGCGTGCTGGAGGAGGCGCTGAACCCGGCGCATCCGTTGCTCGAACGGCTGCGGTTCCTGTCGATCTCGGGGTCGAACCTCGACGAATTCTTCATGGTGCGGGTCGCCGGGTTGAAGGGGCAGCAGCTGCAGGGCGTGCAGCAGCGCTCGGTCGACGGCCGCACGCCCGGCGAGCAATTGCGCGACATCGCGATCGAAGCCGATCGCCTGATGCAGGCGCAGCAGCAGGTGTGGGTATCGCTTGCCGAGGATTTGGCCGAGGCGGGCATCCAAGTGCTCGGATCGCAGGACATCGCCGGCGATGACGAGGCGTGGCTGGCGCAGCATTTCCGCCATCAGGTGTTCCCGATCCTGACGCCGCAGGCGCTTGATCCGGCGCACCCCTTTCCCTTCCTGCCAAACCGCGGATCTAGCCTGATCTACGACCTCGTGCGGCTATCGGACCGCGAGCCGATCCGCGAGGTCGTGCTTCTGCCGACGACGGTGCCGCGCTTCCTGCGGCTGCCGGGCACCGAGGCGCGGTATGTGGCGATGGAAACGCTGCTCAAGCATTTCTCCTCGTTGATCTTTCCCGGATACGAGGTGAAGGGCTGCGCCGCGTTCCGCCTGCTGCGCGACAGCGATATCGAGATCGAGGAAGAGGCGGAGGACCTCGTCCGCTACTTCGCGAACGCGATCAAGCGGCGGCGGCGTGGCCGGGTGATCCGGCTCGACCTCGAAACGGGGATCGAGGACGAACTCGCCTCGTTGCTGAAGGAGGAACTCGGCGGCGGCGATGCGATCATCACTGAAAGCGCCGCCTTCCTGGGGATCAGCGACCTCGACCTGTTGGTCGACGAACATCGGCCCGACCTCAAGTTCCCGCCGTTCAGCCCGCGCTTTCCCGAGCGCATCCGCGAGTTCGGCGGCGATTGCTTCGCCGCGATCAAGGCCAAGGACATCGTCGTCCACCACCCGTACGAAACGTTCGACGTTGTGCTCGCCTTCCTGCGCCAGGCGGCCAACGATCCCGACGTCGTCGCGATCAAGCAGACGCTCTATCGCGCCGGCAAGCAGCCCGCCGTCATCAACGCCCTGATCGCCGCCGCCGAGGCGGGCAAGTCGGTCACCGCCGTCGTCGAGCTGAAGGCGCGCTTCGACGAGGAGCAGAACTTGCTATGGGCCAATGCGCTGGAGCGCGCCGGCGTGCAGGTCGTCTACGGCTTCATCGACTGGAAGACCCACGCCAAGATATCGATGGTGGTGCGTCGCGAAGGCAGTGAATATCGCACCTACTGCCATTTCGGCACCGGCAATTATCACCCGATTACCGCGCGTATCTATACCGATCTGAGCTTCTTCACCGCCGATCCGCGGATCGGCGCCGATGCGGCGCATGTGTTCAACTACGTCACCGGCTATGTCGAGCCGCAGCATCTCGACCTCATCAGCATGTCGCCGCGTGATCTGCGCGCGAAGCTGGTCGAGATGATCGACGGCGAGATCGCCAACGCGCTGGAGGGCAAGCCCGCCGCCATCTGGGCCAAGATGAACTCGCTGGTCGATCCGGCGGTGATCGAGAAGCTGTACGAGGCCTCCGGCGCGGGGGTGGAGATCGACCTGATCGTGCGCGGCATCTGCTGCCTGCGCCCCGGCGTACCGGGCATGTCGGAGCACATCCGGGTGAAGTCGGTGGTCGGACGGTTCCTCGAGCACAGCCGCATCTGCGCGTTCGGCAACGGCAAGCCGCTGCCCAACGACGGCGCGAAGGTGTTCATCTCCTCGGCCGACTGGATGCCGCGGAACTTCGACCGTCGTGTCGAGTATATGTTGCCAATCGAGAACCCCACTGTTCACGACCAGATCCTGGACCAGGTGATGGTCGCCAACCTGCTGGACAGCGAACAGAGTTGGGAGTTGCAGCCCAATGGCAGCTATGTGCGTGACGACCCCGGCCCGCGGCCGTTCAACCTGCACCGCTATTTCATGACCAACCCATCGCTCTCCGGACGCGGCGCGGCGCTGGAGAGCAGCGAATCGGTGCCCAAGCTCTCGCTTCGGCGCCGGCGGCACTAGCCGGTGGCGACGCTGCTCTTCCGCAAGCCGAAGGCCGCGCCCGCGCCCTGGCCGCGCACCGCGATCATCGACATCGGGTCTAACTCGATCCGCCTCGTCGTCTATCAGGGGCCGCCACGGCTGCCCTCGATCCTGTTCAATGAGAAGGTGATGGCGGGGCTCGGCCGCAATTTGGGCGCCAAGGGTGCGATCGACACCGAATCGATGGCCCGCGCGCAGAAGGCGCTCGCCCGCTTCGCCGCTGTGGCCCGTGCGATGGACATCACCGACGTGCGCACGGTCGCGACCGCCGCGGTGCGCGATGCCGCGAACGGTCATGAACTCATCGAACATGCCGCGGCGCTGGGGCTCGGCGTCGAGCTCATTTCCGGCGAGGAGGAAGCGCTCACGTCGGGCTACGGCGTGCTGTCGGGCATCCCGGACGCGGAGGGGATTGTCGGCGATCTCGGTGGCGGCAGTCTGGAACTCGTCCGGCTGGAGGGGGGCAGGGTGTCGCAACGGACCTCCTTCCAACTTGGTGTGCTGCGGATCGGCGCGATCCGGGCGAAGGGTAACGGCGCGCTCGACCGCCATGTCGCCAAGCTGTTGCGTAAATCGGGCTGGGCCGAGACGGGGCAGGGGCGCCCGTTCTATCTGGTCGGCGGCTCGTGGCGCGCGCTGGCGCGGCTCGACATGCACCTGACCGGCTACAAGCTGCCGATCGCCCATCATTACGAGATGACGCCGGCGACCGTCGCGCGTTTGACGCGCACCGTGCCGCGGCTCGGCCGCGAGCGCCTGCGCGAGGTGCCGGATCTGTCGAACGCGCGTATTCCGACGTTGACCGATGCGGCGGCGTTGCTCGCCGTGTTGGTGCGCCACCTCGGCAGCGCGACAACGGTGGTGTCGGCGTTCGGGTTGCGCGAAGGGCTGCTCTACGGTGCTCT
>JBQCHA010000120.1:0-6988 GCA_051955175.1 Sphingomonas sp. | reverse complement strand
ATCTGCTGCTTTCGCTCGGCTACTTGAACATGAGCGACTCCAATTTCGCCGCCTCACTGAAGGATTTTCAGCGCGCATACGGCATTTTCCAGAAACTGGGCGACGAACGCAGCCAGGCCATGGCGCTCCAGGAACTCGCCGGATTGTATCGACAGGCGAACGATCTCGAGCGCGCATTGCGCTATGATGCCCAGGCGGACGACATCTACAAAGGCGATCCGAACCTGTCGGTGTTCATGGAGGGCAACCGCGGCAACACGCTCTTCCATCTCCACCGGTATCGGGAGGCTAACCAGCAGTACGGGCGCGCTTTGGCGCTGGCGAGGAAGATCGGAAGCAGAACGCTCCAGGAGCAGATATACGAGAACCGAGCCTATAACGAACTCGCCATGGACGACCTTGCCGGCGCAAAAGCCGACATCGCCAAAGCCTTTGCGCTGGCAACGGGTGATCTGGCCACGGTTCGGCCGACGCTGTCTGCTTTGGCCGCGCAATTGGCGCTTCAGGAAGATGACCTACGCCGAGCGCAGGCACTCATCGCCCGATCATTCGCCGAGGCCACTGACCGCTCGCTGGACAACAACCGCGACGCCCACGCCACGGCCTACAAGGTATACAGCCGCCTGGGTGACTACAAACTCGCGCTGCAGCACCTGGAGGCGGTGAAAAAGCTGGACGACCAGGCGGCGAGCCTCGCCGCGTCGGCGAACAATGCGCTGATGGCGGCGCGCTTCGATTATGCCAATCAGAACATGAAGATCGCGCAGCTCAAGGCCGCGGACCTGCAGCGCAAGATCGCCTACGAGCGGGCGCATGCCCGCACCGTTCGGATCGCCTTCGTCGCGGCCGGCAGCATCACCGTGTTCATCATCGGCATGCTGGTGTTCGGCATCGTGGTGATCCGGCGCAGCCGCAACGAGGAACGCGCGGCGAAGAACGACCTCGCGGAAACCAACGCCGCGCTCGCCAAGGCGCTGGCCGCCAAGACCGAGTTCCTGGCCACCACCAGTCACGAGATTCGCACACCCCTCAACGGCATCCTCGGCATGACGCAGGTGATGCTGGCCGATCCGAAGCTGGCCGGCGACGCGCGCGAGCGGCTCGGCGTCGTGCATTCCGCCGGCATCACCATGCGCGCGCTGGTCGATGACATCCTCGACGTCGCCAAGATGGAGACCGGCAACATGACGATCGAGCGCGCGCCGATGGACGTTTGCGAGGTGCTGCGCGACGTCGCGCGCGTCTGGCGCGATCAGGCGGAGACGCGCGGGTTGGCGTTCAACCTCTCGCTCGACACCTGCCCGGCGATCGTGGAGGGCGACGCCGCGCGCCTGCGCCAGGTGGTGTTCAACCTGGTCTCCAACGCAATCAAGTTCACTGAACGGGGCTCGGTTACGCTCCACGGCTGCACCACCGACGGCGCGGCAGGCAAGCGCGTCCGTATCGAGGTGATCGACACCGGCATCGGCATCGCCCCCGACAAGCTGGACGAGATTTTCGAATCGTTCCGGCAGGCGGACGCCAGCACCACGCGCCGCTTCGGGGGCACAGGATTGGGTCTGGCGATCTGCCGCAATCTGGCACGCGCGATGGACGGCGACGTGACGGTGAGGAGCACGCTGGGCGAGGGCACCACCTTCATCGTCGATCTGCCGCTGATCGAGGCCAGCGCAGCGAGGGAAAATGCCGATGCTGCCGAGGCCGAGACGGGCACGCTCCTCATCGTCGACCGCAATCCGATCACCCGCAGCATGCTCCGCGCCTTGCTAGCGCCTTGTGTCGGCGCCGTCGCGTTCGCCGGCTCGCTGTCCGAAGCGCAGGCGCGAATCGGTGAGGGCGGGGTGTCGATGGTGCTGATCGACGATGCGACCGCGCGATTGAGCGCCGAATCGCTCGACCACGAACTTTCCGCCGTGGCCGCGGCGCGCGAGGCCGGAACGCTCATCGCCCTGCTTTGGAAGGCGCCTGTCGAGGGCGAACAGGAACGCTTCCAGTCACTTGGGGTCGACCGCCTGATCGGCAAACCAATCGCCGGCCCGGCGTTGCGTGATGCCCTATTTCCGGACGGTTTGGTTAACGGTGGTCTAGGGGATGACGCGCAGCTTGTGTCTGACGCGGCTTGAGCCGATAGAATGGCTCCACAATGAATGCACAGGCGAAACAAGCCGCCTCTGAAGCGGGCAAAATGTGATGAACGTGCTCTTCATCGAGGATGATCCGATGAACCGCCGCGTCGTTAAGGATATGCTCGATGTGGCCGGCGCACATCTGATCGAAGCGGCCTCCGGCGAGCAGGGGCTGGAACTGATCGAGCGCGACGATTTCGACGTCGTGCTGGTCGATTTGCGCATGCCCGGGATGGACGGGTTCGAGGCGATCCGCCGGATTCGTGGCCGCGGCGACATCAAGGCGCGGCTGCCGATCATCGTTGTCACGGCCGACACCGCCGCCGACCTGCGCGAGCGTTGCCTGAAGTCCGGTGCCGACGACGTATTGTTCAAGCCGGTAGCGATGGATTCGCTGTTCGACGCCATCGGGCGGCAGCTCGCGCGCGGCGCAGAGGGCGGCGGCCTGATCAGCTGAACGCCGGAGTCGCTCCGGCTGGGCCGGTCCTGCGTCATCGAAAAAGAGGAAGAAGTGGAGGCCCGAGCCGGAATCGAACCGGCGTGCAAGGATTTGCAGTCCTCTGCGTAACCACTCCGCCATCGGGCCGGAGCGGGGCAGATGCGCGGGGCCGCGGCCGCTGTCAACCGTTCGATGCTATTTTAGGCAGTCCTGCTTGGCGGACCGCAACCGTCACGATAGAAGCCGGTCAACGGCAAACAGTGTATTGCGCAGCTAAAACAGTTGTGCAACAGAGGTGAGCAATGATGACTCAGGCGACGAGCGAGCGGGTGGACTTCGAGAAGATGCGCGAGGCCATGGTGGCAAGCCAGCTGCGCCCCAACGCGGTCAATGACCCGCGGGTGGTGGCGGCGGCCGCTCGCGTTCCGCGCGAGGATTTCCTGCCCGAGGCGGTCCGGCCGCTCGCCTATCGCGATACCGCCGTGCCGATCGCGCATGGTCGCGCCGCCAATCTGCCGATCGCGACCGGCCGTCTGCTGACCCAGGCGCAGGTGCGACCGACCGACCGCGTGCTGCTGATCGGTGCCGCTGGCGGCTACACGGCGGCGGTGCTGTCGCTGCTCGCCATCGAGGTGGTGGCGGTCGAGAGCGATCCGGCGTTGCTGGCGATCGCCCGTCCCGCGCTGGCCGCCTATAGCAACGTCGCACTGGTCGAGGGCGAACTCGGCCTCGGCGCGCCCGATCGCGCACCGTTCGACCGACTGGTGATCGATGGTGCGGTTGAGCATGTGCCCGAGGCGCTGGTCGATCAGGTCCGCCCCGGCGGCCGCATCGTCACCGGCCTGATCGACCGCGGCATCACGCGCCTGGCAGCCGGCACCCGGAGCGAGGGCGGCTTCGGCCTGTCGACCTTCGCCGATGTCGACTGCGTCGCGCTGCCGGGCTTCGCACGCCCCAGAGCATTCACCTTCTAAGGACATCGAGACGCCGCCTATGATTCGACCTTTCGTTCTCGGCGGCGCCGCACTGGCGACGGTTCTGGCGTCTCCTGCCTTTGCCGACACGCTGCAACAGGCGTTGCTCCAGGCCTATAAGAGCAATCCGACCATCACCGGCCAGCGCGCGGCGCTGCGTGCGACCGACGAGGGGGTGCCGCTGGCCCGCTCCAACGGTCTGCCGTCGGTCGACCTCAATGGCGGCTACACCGAAAACCTGGTGGTCGGATCGAACAATTATGTCGAGCCGGCGCGGCAGGTAAATGGCCAGGCGCAGGTCTCGCTGCCGCTCTATTCGGGCGGTGCGGTCAAGAATTCGGTGCGTGCGGCCAAGGCGCGCGTCCAGGCCGGTCGCGCCACGCTACGCCAGACCGAGGGCGATTTGTTCACCGCGGTGGTCGGGGCCTATATGGACGTGATCCGTGACGAGGCGATCGTCGGCCTGAACGCGCAAAACGTCCATGTGCTCGAGGTCAATCTGAAGGCGACGCAGGATCGTTTCCAGGTCGGCGATCTCACCCGCACCGACGTCGCACAGTCGCAGGCGCGGCTTGCCCAGGCGCGCAGCGATCTGGAGACGGCGCAATCGAATCTGATCGGCAGCCGCGAGAATTACGTGCGGTTGGTCGGCTCTGCACCTGGCGAACTGGCGCCGCCGCCGTCGCTGCCGCAACTACCTGAGAATCCGCAGCAGGCGGTGATCGTCGCTCTGGCCGACAATCCGACGCTGCAGGCGGCGCGCAAGAGCAGCGAAGCCTATCGCTACGACGTCAACGTCGCCCGCGCCGATCGGCTGCCGAAGCTGAACCTTGTCGCCGGCGGTCAATATTACAACTATCTTGGAACGTTGCAGTCGGCGGGGAACGGCAGTGTGCCGCAATCGGGCACGGCGGCGACGGCGGGCGTGCAGTTGAGCCTGCCGATCTTCCAGGGCGGCCGGCCGGCGGCGGAAGTGCGCCAGGCCCAGGCGAACGAGAGCCAGGCGATCGAGCAGGCGACGGCGGCGGAGCGTCAGGTCGTCGACGACACCCGATCCGATTTCGCGGCGTGGCAGGCGGCGCAGCAGGTGATCAAGTCGTCGCAGCTGGCGGTCGATGCCAACCAGCTTTCGCTGCGTGGCGTGCGCGCCGAAAACAGCGTCGGCAACCGCACGATTCTGGACATCCTCAACGCCGAGCAGGAACTGCTCAACGCCCAGGTGACGTTGGTCAGTGCGCAACGCGATGCCTATGTCGCCGGCTTCGCGTTGCTCGCGGCGATGGGCCATGCGCAGGCCAAGGACCTGGGGTTGGAGGGCGGCGGGCTGTACAATCCGCTGGCGAATTACAATCGCGTCAGCCATCGCATCTGGGATTGGGACGAGGATCCGACGCCGCAGCCGGTCGCCACCAGCACTGCCGACACGCAGCCACAGGGCGCGCAGGTAAGTCCGTCGGCCGTACCGCAACTTGACATGCCGGTTGACAGCACGACGTCAAATCCCGCAGGTGACGTCAACACAGGATCTTAGTCGATATGCGGACGAGGTTGCCAATGGGGGACGTAAGCGCCGAGCCGTCGATGGAGGAAATTCTCTCCTCGATCAAACGCATCATTGCCGAGGAGGGGGAGGGAAGTCCCGCACCGCGGCAGCGCAAGCCGGTGCGACCGGCGCAGCCGTCGCGTGTTCATGCGCCGGTTGCCGATGTTGACCATGACGATGACGAGATTCTGGAGCTGAGCGATCCCGTGCCGACGCCCAAATCTGCTGCTGCTGCTGCCGCGTCGTTGCGCAGTGCCGCCGATCGCGGCGAGATCCTGTCGAATCGCACCGCCGAAGCGAGCCGGGGCGCGCTGGAGGCGCTTTCCCGGATGGTCGTGAAGCCCGACGTTGCCGGCTCCGACACGCTGGCGGGCCTGGTACGCGAGATGCTGCGCCCGATGCTGCGTGAATGGCTCGATGCGCATCTGCCCGAGATGGTCGAGCAGATGGTGGCGCGGGAAATTGCGCGGATCACCAGCCAGGCCGAGTGACCAGCGATGCGTCGGCGGTTCCGCGCTGGCGCACTGGCTTTCATCCCCCTGTTGATCGGCGCGGCGCCGGACCGCTTGCCGCCGCTGCCTGACCCCTATGCCGCGCCGCCGCGTGGCGTCGTCATGACGATGCTGCGCCAGTCGCAGTTCGGTGCGCCGGGTGCCGACGAAACGATCGAGGCATGGCTCGCCGCGCATCCCGATGCCCCGAAGCCGCATCGCGCGGCGCTCTGGCACCGCTTGTGCAGCGACTATGGCGTGCGCGGGGCCTATGCCGACGATCTGCGCGCCTGCACCGCGGAGGCGGCGGTGGCGCCGCCCGGCGAAGCGGACGACGACATCGCCATGGCGCGCGCGCTGCAGGACGAGCCGCCGGTACGGGCGAGCGGCGCCGCGATCGTCCCGCTCATTCAAAACCGCCTTGGCAGCCGCAGCGTCAATATCCTGGTCAACGGCTATCAGAGCCCTTGGTTCGTCGATAGCGGCGCCGAGGTGTCGGTGCTGTCGCAATCGGTCGCCGACCGGATCAAGGTCCGCCTACTGCCGGACAGCGTGCGCGTCGACACGACCACGGCATCGGTCAGCGGCCGCATGGGCATGGTCGACCTGCTCAGGATCGGTGACGCGACGGTCGAGAACCTGCCCGTGCTGGTGCTGCCCGACCGGCAGCTGACGATCGCCGGCATGCCGACGATCCCGGCGATCCTGGGCCTGCCGGCGCTGGTCGCCTTTCATCGGGTGGCGTGGCTCGATCGCGGCGGCCGGCTGGCCCTCGGTAATGCGGCGCCGGTGCCCGGCACGGATGCGCAGCGGCTCTACTGGCATGAGGAAGGGGTCGGCGTGCCGATCTCGACGGCGCGCGGCACGCTGGGCGCGCAACTCGACAGCGGCGCTAACGCGACCTACCTGCGCACGCCTGGCCGCGCCTTGCTCAGCCGGGCGCAGCTGCGTTCTGCGGTGTCGCGCGACCGCGGCCTCGGCGGCGCAGGCGGACTCATCCGCATGCGGCACAAGGTCGTCCCGCGCCTGATGCTCCGGCTCGCCGGCGCGCCGTTACGCTTGACGGATGTCTCTATCGTCGAGCAGGACCGCGGCGGCGCGGGACGAATCGGCGATGACGCGATCGCGCAGCTCGCTGAACTGACCCTCGACTTCGATCGGATGCGTGTCGCGGCGCGCGCGGCGCCAGGGAAATTGTAGTGCGGATCGGACGAAAGTTGATGATGCCCAATCGGCAACTAATCTGCGTCAATGGGGTTTCGGCGTAGATGAATGATGGATCCGTCGAGACCAGCGATCGCCGCGGCAACGGGGCTCTGCCGACCCCGCCGCACATCCGGGATGATGCGCAGCCGCACGATGCGGCCTCCGACATCTTCTTCGCCGCGGTGAAAACCACGCGGATGCCGATGATC
>JBQCHA010000119.1:0-13921 GCA_051955175.1 Sphingomonas sp. | reverse complement strand
ACCTTACCGGCAAGGTGGCGCTCGTCACCGGCGCCAACACCGGCATCGGCCAGGGCATCGCACTGGCGCTCGCCGCAGCCGGCGCCGACCTCGCCGTCGTCGGTCATATCTCGCCCGACGAGACGATCGAAAAGGCCGAGGCGCTCGGTCGCCGCGCGCATTTCATCGAGGCGGACCTGCTGTCGATCGAGCCGGTCGCGCGGGTCGTCGACGAAGCCGTCGCCGAACTCGGCAGCGTCGATATCCTTGTCAACAATGCCGGGATCATCCGCCGGGACGACGCCGTCGACTTTTCCGAAAAGGATTGGGACGACGTGATGAACATCAACGTGAAGACGGTGTTCTTCATGTGCCAGGCCGCCGGGCGCCACATGATTGCGCGCGGATCGGGCAAGATCATCAACATCGCCTCGATGCTGAGCTTCCAGGGCGGCATCCGCGTGCCGAGCTATACCGCGTCGAAATCGGGCGTCGCCGGTATCACCAAGCTGCTCGCCAATGAATGGGCGGCGAAGGGCGTCAACGTCAACGCGATCGCGCCCGGCTATATCGCCACCGACAATACCGCGCAGCTGCGTGCCGATGAGGCGCGGAGCCGCGCCATCCTCGACCGCATCCCGGCCGAGCGCTGGGGAACCCCGGCCGACCTGGGCGGTGCGGCGGTGTTCCTCGCCAGTCGTGCGGCCGATTATGTGCAAGGCCATGTCCTGGCTGTCGACGGCGGCTGGCTGGCGCGCTGATGGGCCAGTTCCTGGCGTTCGGCGAGGTGATGCTGCGGCTGTCCCCGCCGAACCGCGAACTGCTGCTGCAGACGCCCCACCTCGACGTGTGGACCGCGGGCGCCGAGGCGAATGTGGCGACCGCCCTCGCCCGGCTCGGCCATGACGTCGCGCTGGCGACCGTGCTCCCGTCCAATCCGTTGGGCGACGCAGCGCTCGTCAGCCTGCGCGGTCATGGCGTCGATTGCCGGCGGGTGCTGCGCCGCGACGGCCGCATGGGGCTGTATTTCGTCGTGCCGGGTGCCGGCCTGCGTGCAACCGACGTCACCTATGACCGCGCGCATTCCGCCTTCGCCCAAACCCCGGTGGACGCGTGGGACTGGACCAGCCTGTTGGACGGCGTCGACCGGCTGCACCTGTCGGGCATCACGCCCGCGCTGGGACCGGTTTCGGCAACGGCAGCGCTTGCGGCGGCAGAGGCGGCGAGCGCGCGCAATATTCCCGTCTCATTCGACGGCAATTATCGCGCGCGGCTGTGGGAGACGTGGGACAGCGATCCCCGCACCATCCTGACCGAGCTCGTGGGCCATGCCGACATTCTGTTCGGCAACCATCGCGACGTCGCGCTGCTGCTCGGCCGTGATTTCGGCGGTGGCGGCGAGGATCGGCGCGAGGCCGCCGCGGCGGCGGCGTTCGCGGCGTTTCCCAAGCTGCAGATCATCGCGTCGACCGCACGGCACGTGCTCGATTGCGATCACCACCGGCTGTCAGCCCGTATCGACGCGCGCGACGGCCATGCCCAGACCGAGGACATCGAGCTGACCGGGATCGTGGACCGCATCGGTGCGGGCGATGCCTTTGCCGCGGGCGTGCTGCACGCGCTCCGTCTCGGCCGGGGAATCGAGCGCGCGGCGGCCGACGGCCTGGCGCTCACCTGTCTCAAACATTCGCTGCCCGGCGACGCGTGCCTGTTCGGCCGCGCCGACCTGGACAGTTTCGTAGCGGGAGGCGTGGATGTCAGACGATGATTTCGGACGGCGGGAGATATTGGCGGGGCTCGGCGCCGGCGCGGCGCTGACGATCGGCGGACGGGCTCGCGCTGCCGGCGCGACGCGCGTGACGACGGCGGTCGGCACCTTCGCCGGCACCAGCGACCGCGGCGTACAGACGTTCAAGGGCATCCGCTACGGCACCGCCGCGCGTTTTCTCGCGCCGAAGCCGTTCACCGCGCCGGGCAAGGTATTGCCGGCGACCGAGTTCGGCCCGATCTGCCCGCAGTCGGACCACCAGGACGAGCCGCAGTCGGAAGACTGTCTCTACCTGAACGTCTGGACCACCGACCCCCACCCGGCCGCGAAAAAGCCGGTGATGCTCTACATCCACGGCGGCGCCTATTCGTCGGGCAGCGTCACCGACCCGCTGAATGACGGCCACAATCTCGCCGCGCGCGGCGACGTGGTGGTGGTGACGGTCAACCACCGGCTGAATGCGCTCGGCTATCTCTATCTCGCGCGGCTCGATCCGCGGTTCGCCGACAGCGGCAACAACGGCCAGCTCGACCTGATCCTCGCGCTCAGATGGGTGCGCGACAACATCGCCGCGTTCGGCGGCGATCCTGCCCGCGTGTTCGTGTTCGGCCAGTCGGGCGGTGGTGCCAAGATCGCGACGATGATGGGCATGCCGGCGGCGAAGGGCCTGTTCCACTCCGCAGCGACGATGAGCGGGCAGCAGGTCACCGCGTCGGGGCCGCTCCACGCCACCGGGCGTTCCCGCGCCTATCTCGCCAAGCTGGGGGTCAGCGAGAACAATCTTGCGCCGTTGCTCGAGATGCCGGTCGCGAAGCTGATCGACGGCCTCGACGCCGAAGATCCCTATCTTGGCGGCGGGGTCTATTTCGGGCCGGTGCTCGACATGAAATGGCTGGTCCGCCATCCGTTCTGGCCCGACGCCAATCCGCAGTCGCTGGCCATCCCCATGATCCTGGGCAACGTGCATGACGAAACGCGCGCCTTCATTCCGCCCGACAGTCCCAAGGTGCGGGGACTGACCTGGGACAATCTCGCCGATCGACTGGCCCCGGACCTCAAGATCGACATCCTGCCCGAATGGGTGGTCGCGCAGTACCGCGAGCACTTCCCGACCTGGTCGCCGACCGACGTCTTCTACGGGGCCACCACTGCCGGTCGCAGCTGGCGCGGCGAAGTCATCGAAGCCGAGGAACGCGCCAAGGCGGGGGCACCGGGCTGGGTCTACCAGGTGAACTTCACCTCGCGCACCGACCCTCGCCGCGGGGCGTTTCACACCATGGACATCCCGCTCGCGTTCGGCACGCTCGAAGCCAAGGGCTCGCAGACCGGCACCGGCGCCGATGCGCGAGCGGCATCCAAGGCGCTGCAAGACAGCTTCGTCGCACTGGCGACGCGCGGCGATCCCGATCATCGGGGTATCGAACACTGGCCGAAATACGACCTGCCGACACGCGCGACGATGATCATCGACGTCAACAGCCATGTCCAGAACGACCCGCGGGCGTGGCAACGCGAGCTGTTCGCGCGCGTGCCGTACATCCAGCCGGGAACGTGAGGGGAGAGATGATGCAGATCGATCGTCGCCGAGCGCTGATCGCGCCGCTCGCCGCCGCGCTGGCCGCCGGGCTGACCGACGCCGCCGTCGCCCAAACTGCCCCGCCGGCCAAGGTGGGCGACCTTCCCCCCGGGCTGCCGCAGCCCAGCGAGACCATCGACCTATGGCCGAATGGCGCGCCGGGCATGCCCGCCAATCCGCCGACTGAGACGGTAACCGAGCGCAGCGACGACCATTCGATCAACGATCGCGCGGTGACCGGCATCACCAGGCCGCGCCTGGTCGTGTTCCGGCCGCGGGTGTCGAACGGCGCGGCGATCATGATCTCGCCGGGCGGCGGCTACACCCGCGTGGTAATCGATCGCGAAGGCTATGAACTGGCGCGCTACTTCGCTGACCGCGGCTTCACCTGCTTCGTGCTGTTTTACCGCCTGCCAGGCGAAGGCTGGGCCGATCGCGCCAACGTGCCGTTGCAGGACGCGCAACGAGCGATGCGCCTGATCCGTTCAAAGGTCGCCGACTACGCGCTGGCGCCCGAGCGGATCGCGGCGATGGGCTTCTCGGCGGGTGGCCATCTCTGCGCCGATCTCGCCACGCGCTACAATGCCAAGGTCTACGATCCCGTGGACGCTGCCGACACGCTGACCGCCAAGCCGTTCGTCGCAGCGCCGATCTATCCGGTGGTGACCATGATCCCGCCCCTGGCGCACCAGGGCTCGCGCGACCTGCTGCTGGGCAAGGATGCCGGCGCGGCGGTCGAGAAGGCGCATTCGCCGCAGTTCAACGTCACCGCCGATACGCCGCCGTGCTTCCTGTGCGCCGCCGAGGACGATCCCGCGGTGCCGGTCGAGAACACCGTGATGCTGCGCGACGCGCTGAAGGCGCACAAGGTGACCGTCGAGACGCACCTGTTCGCCAATGGCGGCCACGGATTCGGCTTGCGGCACGCGATCGGCAAGCCGATCCACATCTGGCCGGAGCTGTTCCTCAACTGGGCGCAGACGCAGGGCTTCGGCTGAGTGTCGACGCCGCTGCTCACATAGGCGCTACCGAGCGAGGCCGAGCTCGGTGGCAATGGTCGTCAGCCGCTTGCGGCCATCGGCGAGCACTACCTGATGAAACTGCCGCATCCGCGCGCCCGGCCCGGTCCCGCCGAAGGCACGGCGCAGGGCGGCGAGACGCAGCCACGTCAGCGCCTCCGCAGCACGGATGCCGGGGTCGCGGCGAATGCGGTCGACATCGCTCTCGAAGGGAGCGAAATAGGCGGGCTCCCCCTGCACCCTGCGCAACTCGGCCAAGACCCGCTCGCGCGACCAGCGCGCGCAGTGATAGCCCGTATCGGCGATGCCACGGCCGATCCGGAACAGCATCCAGTGCAGATAGCCGATCTGCCTGGGCCGATCGTTTGCGAACGCACCCGACTCCGCCGCCAGCGCTTCGGCATAGATGCCCCAGCCCTCCGGGAATGCCGCGGCATAGTCCAGCCGCATCGGGTGCGGCGCGGCCAAAGCCTCGATCGGCATCTGGATCATGTGGCCGGGCAACAGCTCGTGATGGACCACGCTGCCGAGGCTGAAGCTCGGCCTGTCACCGATCCGGGCCATGTCGACGAAATAGGCGCCCGGCGTGCCCGGCGCGGCAACCACGCGATAGCCCCCCTTTCCCACCGCTTCTTCGGCCGGCGTCATCCGCCGCGCATGCACGTCGAGGCAACAGGCCGGCACCGGCCCGATCAGCTCCGCTACCCGCCCGCGCGAACGGTCAAGCATCGCGTTCATGTCGGCGACGAGCCGGTCGCGACCGGCCGAGCTGTCCGGGTACTGCCAGCGCGAGTCGGCGAACATCGCGCGGAAGCGGTCACCGGTGCTGCCGCTGGCGAAGCCCTCGGCCGCGAGCAAGGTCGACGCCTGCCGCTCCAGGTTGCGCCATTCGCTCATCAGCCGCCGATGCGCCGCGGCAGCGGAGATCGGCTCGCCGAGCTTGCGATCGAGCAGCAGGTCATAGCCCGCCGCCCCACCGGGCACCCGCCACATACCGCGCTCGACACCAGCGGGCGGCTTGCCCGGCGCAATACCGGGAAACAGCCGAGCGAGCCTGCCATCGATCGACAGTCCGGCCCGCGCGGTCTCGAGGTCGAGCCGCCGGCGGCGCGACAGACCGTCCGGCGTCAGCGCCGCGAGTGCAGCCAGCCTGGCATCCGCACTGGGTAGCGCAGAAAGCCCATCGAGCGCTGCCGCGACACGGTCGTCGGCTGGCGTGGCGGCAAGGAGCCGTGCCGGGCGCCACGCCGCGGTGGCGGCAAGCCCCAGCAGCGCGGTGCGCCGGGTGACCGCCATGGCTATTTGCCCGTCGCCTGACTGAGCGCCACGACGTTGTTGAGCAGCGTCACCTCCGGCGCCTGACCAGGCAGCGCGATCCGCACGGAGAGGTTGGCCGTGTTGGCGCCTTGCGGCACCGCCAGCGACACTTGTGTGGTCTTCGGCGTGAGGTCGACCGGCGCCGCGAGCGGGCCGATCGGCGCGGAGGCGAGCACCTTGCCGTTCGCGTCGACCAGGCTGGCGGCGCCGCCGGTGGTGGGCTGCGCGCCGAGGCTGTGCACGGTTACGGCCACGCGTTGGCCGCTGACGGTGACGTCGTCATCGCCGATACCGAGATCGGGCCGCTGTTCCACCGGCTGACCCGGCGTCACCAGCGTGAAGTCGAGCGTGGTGGTGGTATGCGGCGCGAACGTCACGCGTGTCGACGCGCTGCGATCGAGCTGCAGATTGCGGCTGCCGTTGTCGCCGGTCATCTTCCACGCGCCGGGTGCGACATTCCAGGTCGTCATCGTCGCCGCCTGCGGCTGATCACTGGTGTTGTAGGCGATGACCTGGAAGTGCTTGGTTGTGGCATCGGGCATCAGGATCGCGACCTTGGTCGCTGCCGCATCATCGTCGAAGCGCCAGCTCACCGCATTGCCCGGATAGGTCTGGTTGCGCTTCAGTGCGATGCCGCCGAGGCGCTCACGCTGCAGGATCTCGTTGGGCTGATCGACGCGGTCCGACCACCAATGGCCCTCGGTGTACATGTACATGTGCTGCGTGTCGGACTCGATCGCGTCGGCGTGGAGCTTGTCGAGATCGGCCTTGTCGCCGCTGATATCCCATGCGGTGTAGAGCGCGAACGGGTCGTCGCTCCCCTTGGCGACCTTCGCCACCAGCTGCTTGCCCCAATCCTCGCGATGACCGAGCACGTCGATGACATTCTCGTTGAGGTCCGACAGCGACCCCGGTCCGCTGCGCGCCTCTCGGCTGAGGATCGGGCGGAGATATTTGTCGTCGCCGGTGAACCGATAGGCGGCCCAGGCCGACTGCATCGGCGTGTTGGCGCCGCCGCCGTCGCCATTGCGCTCGGCGTCGGTTTGCCAATTGATCTCGTTGGGGAAGGTCCAGTTGCCGTCGGCATCCTGCTTGCCGTGGGCAAGCCAGCCATCCATCAGGCCGGTGATCAGTCCCCGCGCCGTCGGATTGTCGTTGTACACACCGACCAGGATCGGCGCGTGCGTGACAACATAGCTGTACGGCTTCTGCCAGTTGAACGGCGACATACGGTAGACCTTGCGGCCGCCGTACCAGTTGCTGGCGAAGTGCATGTGCCCGGCAGGATTGCGCAGGATGATCTTGTCGGCGAGCGCCTTGGTCGTCGCCATCAGGTTCTCGACCGTCTTGGGCTCGCCCCAGTTCAGATACAGCCGCTCGGCATCGGAATTGAGCCCTTCCTCATAAGCGTGAAGCTCGTCGAGCGTGACATAGGCCAGCCCGTCGACGTGCATCCCGTTCTTGTACGAGGCGTCGTCGAGCGCCTTCAGCGACGCGTTGATCTTGTCCGGCTCGACGCCCATCAGCGCCAGCCCCGGCCATTGCTGGGTAAGATCGGTGTCGTCGGAGATGCCCCCGCCGAGGTCGCCATAGGGGACCTGGCGCTTGTCGATCCACCAGTCGACGAACTGCTGCACCAGCTTCAGGTTCTCGAGCTGCCGGAATGCCCACAAGGGCTCGCCTGCCGGCGCCTTCGGCTGCTCGAACGGCGGCATGCCCGTCGCGCCGTAGCTGATGTCGTTCCAGTACCGCCGCCCCTCCACGTTGTCGGGATCGACGCGCAACAGATCCGTGATGTCGCCGTACAGCCGCTGGTAGAGCGACTCGCGTTTCGACGCGGTATGTTCCTCGACCAGGAAGCCCCAATTGTCCTTCACCTGATTGAAGCGGTCGGCGATATGCTCCTTCAGCGCATCCTTGCGGTCCTTGAACACCAGCCGGATGTGCATGCCGTCGAGAGACTGCGCGTGGAAGTCGGGCGAGGCGCTCGCCACCGTCAGATAGAAGCTGTCGTTGGTGAGGATGCGGTCGCGCAGATCCAGCCACAATTTGCGCGCTTCGCCCGGCTTCACCGACACCTGTACGGCCATCATCTCACGATCCGGCCAGATCGGATCGTGCACCCGGATGTCGAGCGGGATCAACCCGTCCCTGCCCGGCTGGCAGTGCAGCGCCGGCAGATCGATGGCGAGTCCGTCCAGCCCGTCGTGGACGTTCGCCCAGGTGTAGTTCCATGCCCGCGCCAGCGGCTTGTCCGGCTCGGCCGCATCGAAGCTCGACGGGATCAGGATGTGGACCACCGGTTCCATGTCGGCGCTGCGCACCGCCTTTCCGGCGTCGGCAGCGCTGGCGGCCCCAGGTGCGGCGTGGTCCGCGCCCGGCGGCAGCGCCACCACCGTAGAGCGCTCGTCGGCGGGATAGCGCCCCGCGATATAATCGTTGAGCGTGTCGAGCGCGGCGAACTGCGGCGCCACGCTGGCCTTCACCGTATACTCCAGGCTCAGCGTCCCCTTCGGCGCGGGCGCGTCGGTGATGTCATAGGCCCAGAACTCCTGGATCGGCGTTTCCTGGGCGACATTGGTGAAGCGTAGCTTGCCGCCGGTTACCGGTTTGATCGCGTTGGTGCTGCGCACCTCGCCCTCGGGCCGCGTAAACAGCGGCGCGAAATGCTCGCCATCGCGGGCATAGGAGACGGTACCGTAGGCGGCGCCACGAATCCCGATCCGGTTGACGGTCTCATCGTCGGGGATGGTAAGCGTATAATCCTTGCCGCCCTCCACGTAGACGTTCCAATCGGGCAGCTCGAAATAATCGTCGCGGCCGGGCAAGCGCGAGCGGTTGTAGACTCCCGGCCACGTCGTCTCCGGAATCCCGTCGACGCCCTTCCACATCCATTCCTTCAGGTCTTTTGCGTCGGCAAACTCGACCTTGCGGATGGTCGTCGTGTCGCCGTTGAGCGCAGGCGGGGTATTGGTGTCCCAGCCATAGCGGTGCAGCCACGCCTGGCGCTTCTGGTCGAGGTCAGGCGCGGGCCGCGGATCGGGCTCGCTATCGTCGGCGAGTGCGGCGACCGCATCGGGCCCCAGCATGCGATTATAGACTCGCAACTCGTCAAGATCGCTGCCGCGCATGAAGTTGTAGCGGCTTTGCACCTGATGCGGCGCGATCACACGGCCGGCCAGACCGAACTGGTCCAGGCCAGAATTGAGGTCTGCCTTCTGGTCCTTGCGCGCGACTTCCTTCCCGTCGACGTACAGCGCCACGCCCCGGGTCTCGTCCCAGGCGAAGGCGATGTGGTGCCACGAGTCGGCTGCGGGCAGGTTCGGCATCGACCAGGAAACGCGCTCGCGCGCCAGGTTCGTGTCGGTCACGAAGGCGTCGAAGCCGTGGCCGTTCCAGTCGATCCGCAGGAACGTCATGTCCCAGCTGGTGTGATCGGCGAAGCCGACGCGGAAGATGACGAACGGCGCTTCGGTCACCGGTTCGCGCGGCCGCCAGAAGAAGGACAGCGTACCGCGCTCGGCATAGATGTTGCCGGGCGCCTTCCAGGCAACATACCCGTCGTCCTGCCACTGGATGGCGCCGCCCGACTTGCCGCTGGGCACAATCTGTACGTCGCTCTTGAAGTTGGGCACCGGATCGCCGCCGGCGACATCCGCGGTGAAGCCCTTGTCGGCGGAGACGCGGAACAGCAGCCCGTCGTCAGGCGAGGAAGCCGCGATCGCGGGCGCCGTGGTCAGCGCGAGAGCCGACGCGCCGAGCAGGAAAGAAACCGGAAAATTGCGACCTGTCACCTTGCCATCCCCTCCATCATCGCTCCGTGCGGATTGTCGCTCCGCATCGCCAGCAGGCGGGTTATTGCACCGTATGACACCGGTATCAACCCGACCGGATGATCTTTTCACCAGCGGCGGCGGCGGGCACGACACAGCTCTTCATGAAAGGGATCGGGAGACGCGGCTCTAGCCGCCGGCGCGAATGGTGCCCCCGAGAGGATTCGAACCTCCGACCTGCGGTTTAGGAAACCGTCGCTCTATCCTGCTGAGCTACGGGGGCGCGGCGGCGATTGGTAAAGGCCGCGCGGGGCGCGGTCAATTACGCGCGTTGGGCGGCACGACCGGGAACGGCAGCGGCGCCACGGCGACGCCGTCGTCGAGCAGCGCCTTGGCTTCGGCGATGCTGGCCTGGCCGTGGATCGGTGCGTGGTCGATCTCGCCCTCGTGCATCGCGCGTGCTTTGGTGGCGAAGGCGCTGCCGACCCATTGCGAGTTCGCCAGCATCTCCTGCTGAGCCCGGGCCAAGGCTGCCATCGCCGCTTTGACCGCCTCCGGTGCCGCCGCTGGTTCGCGCGGCGTCGACCTGTTGCCCTTGGCAGGGAGGTTGGGCGCCATCAGCGCCTTGCCGATCGTACCGTCACCGCACAGCGGGCAGGACAGCAATCCGCCTTCGCGCTGCTCCTCATACGCGGCTGACGAGGCGAACCATGCCTCGAAGACATGGTCTTTGCCGCAGCGCAGATCGAAGACGATCATTCGACCAGCTCGACTGGCGGGATGGGGCGACGATGCGTCAGCGCCGGAATGCGCGCGCGCACCTCGGTGAGGCGGGTCTCATCGAGGTCGCAGAACGCCAGGCCGCTCTCCTCGCCCATATCGAGCACCACCTCGCCCCAGGGATCGACCACCAGCGAATGGCCGTAGGTGGTGCGGCCATCGGCATGGGTGCCGGTCTGCGCCGCCGCGACGACGAAAGCGCCAGCCTCGACCGCCCGCGCGCGCAGCAGGAGGTGCCAGTGCGCGGCACCAGTGGGACGCGTGAACGCGGCGGGCACTGACAGGACGGTCGCGCCGGCATCGCTCAACGCGCGGTAGAGATCCGAAAAGCGCACGTCGTAGCAGATCGATAGCCCCAGCCGGCCTACCGGCGTGGTCGCCATCACCGCGCGATCGCCGGCGCGATAGGCGGCAGATTCACGCCAGCTCTCTCCGGTCGGCAGATCGACGTCGAACAGATGCAGCTTGTCGTAGCGTGCCCGGATCGCGCCGCGATCGTCGATCACGAAGCCGCGATTGGCCCATTTGTCGTCGGCATCGCGAAGCGCAAGCGAGCCGAGGTGAACCCAGCAGCCATGTTGCGCCGCCGCTTCCCTCGCCGCCGCGAGGGTCGGATCGTCTGCTTCCGCAACGATGTTTGCCGACGCCCGCGCGCGGTCGCGATCGAGCAGGCCCGACATCTCCGGCGTGAACAGCATCGCCGCCCCGCCCGCCGCTGCTTCACCGATCGCCTCGGCAACGGTGCGGGCGTTCGCCGTCGGATCGACCCCGCTCGTCATCTGCAGCAGGGCGATTTTCATGCGTCGAGCAGCGCGTCCAGCTTGCCGGCGCGCTCCAGGGCGGCGAGATCGTCCGAGCCGCCGACATGGCGGTCATCGATGAAGATCTGGGGCACGGTGCTGCCGCCGTTGGCGCGCTGGATCATCTCCGCCCGCTTTGGACCACCCATCGTGATGTCATATTCGTCGTACGCGACGCCCTTGCTCTTCAACAACGACTTGGCGCGGACGCAATAGGGGCAGAATGCCTTCGTGTAGAGTTCAACCTTAGCCATCAGCGACAGGTGTGGCGCGGCACCGGCAATGTCAATCTTCCCCCTCGTCCAGCACGCGCGCCCAGCACAGGATCGTCACGCTGGAAGCGCCCGCGGCGAGCAGCGTCGCGGTGCAGGCAGCGGCAGTCGCGCCGCTGGTGTAGACGTCGTCGACCAACACGATGGCGCGGCCAACGACCTGACGGCGTCGGGGATCGGGCGCCACGAACGCTCCCGCCACTGCCCGTGCGCGCTCCCTGGGGCTGAGGCCGCGCAGCACCGGCGTGCGACGGCGGCGCTGGAGAACGAGCGGATCGCTGGGCACGCCGGTGGCGCGCGCCACCGCTGCAGCGATGAGCGATGCCTGGTTATAGCCCCGCGACCACAGACGGCGGCGGTGAAGCGGAACGGGGACGAGCAGGTCGGCTGCGGCTGGCATCAGCCGGGCCATCGGCCGCGCAACGGTCTCGGCAAGGCCCAGTCGGCCGCCGTACTTCAGGCGCAGCGCAACCGATCGCGCGACCTCGCCATAGGCCACTGCCGCACGGACGCCGGCGTGGCGCGGCGGCGTCTTCAGACAGGCACCACATAGCGCGTCAGGCCCGCGATCGAAGGGAAATGGCTTGTGACAGGCCGCGCACCAGGGCGGACCGAGGAAGCGCAGCCCGCTCCAGCACGTCGCACAGAAGCGATGCGGCGCCTGCGTTACGGCACCACAGCCGGGGCAGCGCGGCGGTAACGCCAGGTCGAGCATCGCCGCCATTGCCGTGGTGATCACGCGCATCGATCGTCCCCCTCCCCCTTGTCGCGCGTCGCCGCAATCGCCACAAGTCGCAAGGTGATCGCACCCGAACTCTTCAATCGACAGGTCAGGCGTCAACGCCGGGACCGCGCCGCTTCCGTCTACCCCGCGCACGCCTTCCTGCGCGAGGCGATGCTGGACGGCATCGCGGACCGGTTGTCGGTCGTGAAGCGCTCGTTCGGCGACGTGCTCGATCTCGGCAGTTTCGACGGCGAGCTTCCGGCGCCCGCGGGCGCGCGGATCGTGCGGATGGACGCCGGCCATGCCTTCGCGCGCGCAAGTGGCGGCGTGCAGGGCGACGAGGACCGGGCGCCCTTCGCCGATGGGTCGTTCGACCTGATCGTCTCGGCGGGCGTGCTCGACAGCGTCAACGATCTGCCCGGCGCCTTGACGCTGGCGCGCCGGATGTTGCGCCCCGACGGACTGTTCCTGGCAGCGTTCCTCGGCGGTGAGACGCTGGGCACGCTGCGGGCCTCGCTGCTGGCTGCTGAGGCCGACCGCCCCGCGGCCCGTACCCATCCCCGCGTCGACGTGCGTTCGGCCGGCGACCTGTTGATGCGGGCCGGCTTTGCGCTGCCGGTCGCCGATATCGAGACGCTGACGGTGCGTTATTCAAGCATGGCGACCCTGCTCAGCGACCTGCGCGGCATGGGGTCGACAAGCCTGCTCGACCGTCACGCGTTGACGCGCGCGACGCTCGGTCGCGCGGCCGCTGCGTTTGCAGGGCGCGCCGACCCCGATGGCCGCACGGCGGAGCGGTTCGACATCGTCTTCCTCACCGGCTGGGCGCCGGCGCCCGGCCAGCCGCAACCCGCCCGCCGCGGCAGTGCGACGGCGTCGCTGGCCGACGCGTTGAAGCGAGAATAGCGGCTTACAACAGCCCGTGGAGCACCGGCAGCAGCACGCGATCAGCATCCGGCATCGGCAGGTCCTCAAGCTGATTGGCGTCGACCCAGGCGAGGGTCTGCCCGTCCAGGGCGCGCGGCTCACCCTGCCAGCTTGAACACAGGAACAGGAGCAGCAGCAGGTGGCGCTCGCCGAGCGGCTCACTGGCGAATCCCGCCGGCAGCAGGGCTTGCGGCAGCACGGCGATATCGAGTTCCTCACGCAATTCGCGGGCGAGCGCGACTTCCGGTGCTTCGCCGGACTCGATCTTGCCACCGGGGAATTCCCACAGGCCGGCCAACGGCTTGCCCGCGGGGCGCTGCTGTACAAGCAGCTTGCCGGATGCGTTGCGCAGGGCGACTGCCACCACGGGCATCAGCATCGCCGCGCGCCCGTCGCCGCGTATTGAGCATTCCTTAATCTCACCGGGGTAGTTCGCCGATTGGTGGGAGATTTATCGATGAGCCAAGCCATTCTCAGGCTGATGCGTCGCCTTTGCGGCGATCGCAAGGCCGCGACGGCCGTCGAATACGGGCTGATCCTCGCGATCATCGTCGTCGCGCTGATCGGCGCGATCGTGATGATGGCGGACGCCACCACCGGCATGTGGAACAACATCGATCACCAGGTCACCACGGCCCGCTGATACGGGCTCGCCGCAAGCCGCCTAAACTGTTTGTCAACCTGTGAAGCCTAGACTGGCGTCGCTGACCGGGCTCCGCTCCGGCTCAGCCGGGTGACTGAAGCAGTTTCTATCGGAGACCGGTAATGCAGAAGATTCGCAATTTCCTTCGCAACAACAAGGCCGCGACGGCCATCGAATACGGCCTGATCGCCGCGCTGATCGCGGTCGCCGCGATCGCCGCGATGCAGGGCCTGGGCGGCGCGCTGCGCACGACCTTCAACAGCGCAACGAACTCGATGACCAGCGCCAACTGAGTCAGAGCTCTTGCAAGAGTGGGGCGGCGGAACCAGGTTCCGCCGCCCTT